>DLYC01000016.1:2134-5297 GCA_003447895.1 Lachnospiraceae bacterium
TCCTGCCAGAGCGCCTGCAAGACCAGCTGCGGCATTGCCAACCAGGCTTGCGAGAACAAAGAGCAGTAATATCGCGAGGTGAACGGAAACGATCCACTCAATGGGCCGGGGTGCGCCAGCGCTCCGGCTATTGTTGTGTGTGCGAAAGATCGGCGGCCCCGGGGACTCCGGCGGCCGGAAAATAAAGGAATTCAATATGATACATCAATATAAACTGAACGGCTGCAACATCGTCCTGGATGTCTACAGCGGAAGTGTTCACATCACGGACGACGCGGCCTATGACGCGATCCGGTACCTTGAGGAGGGCAAATCCAAAGAGGAGGCGGCAGAGCTTCTTACGAAGGAGTACCGCGGACGCGGGATCACGCCGGAGGATGTGGCGGATATCTTCGCGGACATCGAAGAACTGAGAGAGGCGGGAAAGCTCTTTACAGAGGACATCTACAAGGGACAGCGCTACGATATGAAGCAGAGAAATACCGTGATCAAGGCACTCTGTCTTCTTGTTTCCCACACCTGCAACCTGAACTGTGAGTACTGCTTTGCCTCGCAGGGAAAGTTTCAGGGCGGCACAGGGCTGATGAGCTTTGAGACCGGAAAGAGGGCGCTGGACTTCCTCGTGGAGAATTCGGGCTTTCGCAGAAACCTCGAGGTGGACTTCTTTGGCGGCGAGCCGCTCATGAACTTTGAAGTCTGCAAGCAGCTTGTCGCGTATGCGAGGAGCATCGAGAAGGAAAAGAAGAAGAACTTCCGCTTTACCCTGACGACAAACGGCGTCGGGATCACGGACGAAGTCATCGAATGGGCAAACAGGGAGTGCCATAACGTCGTGCTGAGCCTCGACGGAAGAAAAGAAGTCAACGACCGCTTCCGCGTGGACCGCAAGGGCAACGGAAGCTATGACCGGATCGTCCCTCTCTTTCAGAAATTTGCCAAGGCCCGTGAGGGAAAGGGCTACTATATGCGGGGTACCTACACGCATTTCAACACGGATTTCACGAAGGACATCTTCCATATGGCAGACGATCTGGGCTTTACGGAGCTGTCCATGGAACCGGTCGTCACCTCCCCGGACAGCCCTTCCGCGCTGACAAAGGAGGACCTGCCGGTCCTGTTCGAGCAGTATGAGATCCTCGCGAAGGACATGCTCCGGAGGGAGAGAGAAGGAAAGCCCATCACTTTCTATCACTATATGATCGACCTCGAACACGGACCCTGTATTTACAAGCGCATCTCGGGATGCGGATCGGGCACCGAGTACATGGCGGTCACGGCGTGGGGAGATCTCTATCCCTGCCATCAGTTTGTAGGAGATCCGGACTACCGCCTGGGCGACATCTGGAAAGGCGTGACCAACCGGGAGAAGCAGGACGAATTCAAGTACTGCAACGTCTACTCCCACCCTGAGTGTGAAAACTGCTGGGCGAAGCTTTACTGTTCCGGCGGCTGCGCAGCCAACGCGTATCACGCGACCGGCTCTGTCACGGGCGTCTACGAGTACGGATGTGAACTGTTCCGAAAGAGGATCGAGTGCGCCCTGATGCTGAAGGCGGCGACGTCCCTGGCGGATCCTGAGGAGTAAAGGACCCGGTGCGCGCAGCCCTTCGGAAAACGGTCATACATAAGGAAATTCCTTTCGGATATTGCTGATCCCGGAGATGTAATTGAGGTCTACATTGTAGAACCTGGCCAGCCGGATCAGGGAGTCCACCGGAATTCGGCAGCGCCCTGTCTCGTAGTCCGAATACGTGCGGGGCGCTACTTTCAGGATTCCGGCCACGTCTTTTTGTGTGAAATGGTTCTGGGTGCGGAGTTTGTGAAGTCTGGACCTGCAGGTAATACGCATGATGAAAGGATCCTTTCGATAGGTAGTTCAGATAGTGGATCAGATGCTCCGCATAAGAGGCGGAACGGTCGAAAAACAGATTGGAGCGGTTTTACCGCAAACACTATTATAATACGAATTAAGATGGATGACAAAGATGTTTTAAGTGGAAGAATCAGAGATTTGTGGGGAAGGACCGAGCGCGGGGACTATCTGAACCACACGGGCTTTCTCTCTCTGGACCTAAGATCCTTCGCGTCCGCGCAGCTGATCCGGGAGAAGATTCCCGCGGCATCAGAGGGCAGGGCCGGCTGGCTCTTCGCAGGCGGATTTCCGGAAGCGGACAGGCAGGCGCTCTTCTTTCTGCCCTCCTATACGGGGCCGGAGGACCTCGCGCGGGAGATCGCGGGCGGGGAAGGCCCCATCACCTGTATCCGCGTCAAAGCGGCGGGCACAGGGTTTACGAAAGCGCCGACACACAGGGACTATCTGGGGAGCCTCATGAACCTTGGGATCACCAGAGAGCAGATCGGCGATATCCTGTGTTCCGAAAGTGAGGCCTATGTCTACGCGATCAAAGAGATCGCGCCCTTCATCTGCCGGGAGCTGACCCGGGTGCGGAATGTGGCGGTGGAGGCGAGCGAGGTCCCGCCGTCTGCGTGCACGCTGGGCGCGAAGACGGAGACGGGAAGAGGGAGCAGCGCCTCCGAGAGGATCGACTGCCTGGTCTCCCTGGTCTTTCATCTCTCGAGGTCACAGGCGCAGGCCCTTGTCACCCGGGAGAAGGTGTTCGCCGACGGCCGGCTGATCACTTCCGCCTCCTACTGCCCGACTGCCGGAGAGAGGATCTCTGTCAGGGGATACGGGAAATTCCGCTATCTGGGAGCGGAGGGGCAGACGAGAAAGGGGAGGCTCCTGGTCTCTTACGAGCGCTATGTCTGACCCCGCAGGGAGGTTTTAGGGCCTTTCCAAAAGGGGAACGGAAAGCGGGGCAGCGAAATCGGAAACGCAGGCGGAGCAAGGGCGTTTGTCAATGGACATACGCCCGAAAATCGGCTAAAATATGGAGTACGGCAGTGTATTCCAAAGCCCTGCCGGGAAGGCGCAGACGTGCTGCGCGGAGAACATTGGCACGAGAGATTTTTGGCAAATTGCAGGAGACAGCGATTATGAATTTCGAAGAAGCAAAGAAGAAACTGGAAAAGTACGGACAGCTTCATGTCCTTTCCTATTACGGTGAACTGACTGCTGACGAGAAGCAGGAACTTCTGCAGCAGATCGAGGAGACGGACTTCTCCGTGATCCGCTATGCGGCAAACCCCCACGGCGGACAGA
>DLYC01000242.1:0-13209 GCA_003447895.1 Lachnospiraceae bacterium
CAGGACAAGATCAACGCCTACATGACGCTGTACACCGCATTGGTCAATGTCTGCAAGTGCGCAGCTCCGATGATCCCCTTCATGACAGAGGAGATCTATCAAAATATCGTGAGGAGCGTCGATAAGACCGCTCCCGAGAGCATTCACCTGTGCCTGTACCCTGTCGCAGAGGAGTCCCATGTTGACAAGGAGCTCGAGGAGAGCATGGACGAAGTCCTAAAGATCGTCGTCATGGGCCGCGCGTGCCGCAACGCCTCCAATATCAAGAACAGACAGCCCATCGCGCAGATGTTTGTAAAGGCCGACAAGACGCTCGATCCTTTCTATCAGGAGATCATCGAGAACGAGCTCAATGTCAAAAAAGTGATCTTTACGGACGATGTCCGCGAGTTTACAAGCTACACCTTCAAGCCGCAGCTCCGCACAGTCGGTCCCAAGTACGGAAAGCAGCTGGGCGGTATTAAGAAATATCTCGCAGGGCTTGACGGAAACGCGGCCATGGATGCCCTGAAGGCAGACGGCGCGCTGCGCTTTGATGTAAACGGCGTTACGGTCGAGCTCACGGAGGAGGACCTTCTCATCGACACAGCCCGCAAGGAGGGCTATGTGAGCCAGGAGGACGGCACATTCACCGTCGTTCTCGACACAAACCTGACACCGGAGCTTCTGGAAGAGGGCTATGTATACGAGCTCATCAGCAAGATCCAGACCATGAGAAAAGAGTCCGGGTTCGAGGTCATGGACCGCATCCGCGTATCCCTGAGCGGAAACAGCAAGCTGTCCAAGGTGGCTGCCAGAAACGAGGCGGCGATCGCGGGCAAGGTCCTGGCGGAGAAGATCGAACAGGATGTCACACTTGCCAATTCCAAGAAGTGGGATATCAACGGAGAGAAAGTCACGATCAGCGTTGAGAAGATCTGACACAGAAAGAGAGGAAATATGTTAAAAAGACCAACCTTCAATTTTGATAAAGACCTTTTTAAGAGAAGTGTGGAGTACAACGTGCGCACAATGTACCGCCGCACCATGAAGGAGGCGACGGACCAGCAGGTATTCCAGGCTTCCGCAATGGCTCTTAAGGATCAGATCATCGACTGCTGGATGAGAACCCAGAAGGTATTTGATGAAAAGGACCCCAAGCAGGTCGTCTACCTGTCCATGGAGTTTCTCATGGGCCGCGCATTCGGAAACGACGCCATCAACCTGATGGCTTATGAGCCCATCAAGCAGGCGCTCAAGGAGCTCGGCTTCAAGCTCAACGCGATCGAGGACGAGGAGCCCGACGCGGCGCTCGGAAACGGCGGCCTGGGAAGACTTGCCGCATGTTTTCTGGATTCCCTTGCGACCCTGAACTACCCCGCGTACGGCGCGGGCATCCGCTATCAGTACGGTATGTTCAAGCAGGAGATCCGCGACGGCTATCAGGTGGAAGTGCCCGACAATTGGCTCGACAACGGAAATCCCCTGGAGCTTAGAAGACCCGAGTACACCCAGGAAGTCCACTTCGGCGGCTATGTGACCTCCTATCTGGACAAAAACGGCCGCACCATGTACAAGCAGGAGGGCTACAGCGCTGTAAAGGCAGTTCCCTATGATCTGCCGGTCATCGGCTACGGAAACGGATTCGTGGATACGCTCAGGATCTGGGACGCGGAGCCGGTCGTGAGCTTCAAGCTGGACTCTTTTGACAGAGGTGAGTACCAGAAGTCTGTCGAGCAGGAGAACCTGGCCCGCACGATCTGCAACGTCCTCTACCCTTGCGACGACCACGTACAGGGCAAGGAGCTTCGCCTCAAACAGCAGTATTTCTTCGTGTCCGCGACGCTTCAGTGCGCGATCCAGAAGTACATGAAGACCCACGATGATATCCGCAGGCTCCCCGAGAAGTATGTCTTCCAGCTCAACGATACACACCCCACACTGGCGATCCCCGAGCTTATGCGCATCCTGATGGATGAATACGCGCTCACATGGGACGAGGCGTGGGAGGTTGTCACGCACTGCTGCGCGTACACAAACCACACCATTATGGCGGAAGCGCTTGAGAAATGGCCCATCGAGCTGTTCTCCAGGCTCCTTCCCAGAATCTACTCCATCGTGGAGGAGATCAACAGAAGATTTGAGGGACAGATCCATGCCCGTTATGACAATACCGGCGTAGACGTAGGCCACAAGATCTACAAGATGGGCATCATCTACGACGGACAGGTCCGCATGGCAAACCTTGCGATCGTGGCCGGTTTCTCCGTAAACGGCGTTGCGGAGCTTCACACCGCGATCCTTATGACCGAGGAACTCAGGGACTTCTACGAGATGTTCCCCGAGAAATTCAACAACAAGACCAACGGCATCACACAGAGACGATTCCTTCTTCACGCAAACCAGAACCTGGCCAAGTGGGTCACCGACAAGATCGGCGACGAGTGGATCACCGACCTGTCCCATATGAAGGAACTGGAAGTCTATGTGGATGACACCAAGGCGCAGAAGGAGTTCATGAACATCAAGTACAAGAACAAAGTGCGCCTTGCCAAGTACATCCTTGAGCACAACGGGATTGAAGTGGATCCCCGCTCTATTTTCGATGTCCAGGTCAAGAGACTTCACGAGTACAAGAGACAGCTCCTCAACATTCTGCATGTCATGTACCTGTACAATCAGCTGAAGGCAAACCCCAACATGGAGTTTAAGAAGAGAACCTTCATCTTCGGCGCCAAGGCGGCGGCAGGTTACAAGACCGCGAAGCTGACGATCAAGCTGATCAACTCCGTGGCGGATGTCATCAACAATGACCCCACGATCGATGACAAGATCAAGGTTGTCTTCATCGAGAACTACCGCGTATCCAACGCGGAGATCATCATCGCGGCGGCAGATGTCTCCGAGCAGATCTCCACAGCTTCCAAGGAAGCTTCCGGAACCGGCAACATGAAGTTCATGCTGAACGGCGCCGTGACGCTTGGAACCCTGGACGGCGCCAACGTCGAGATCGTCGAGGAAGTGGGCGAAGAGAACGCGTTTATCTTCGGCCTGAGTTCTCAGCAGGTCATCAACTACGAGAACAACGGCGGCTATGATCCCAGAAGGATCTTCAACGAGGACCAGAACGTCCGCCAGGTGCTCGTACAGCTGGTCGACGGCACGTATTCTCCCGAGGATCCGGACCTGTTCCGTCCTCTGTACGAATCCCTGCTGGGCGGTCACAGAATCGAGCGCGCGGACAGATACTTCATCCTCGCGGACTTCGAGTCCTATGCCGCGGCGCAGCGTGAGGTCGAGAAGGCATACAGTGACACCAAGAGATGGGCGCGCATGGCCATGATGAATGTCGCCAACGTCGGCAAGTTCTCCTCTGACAGAACCATTGAGCAGTACGCGCAGGAGATCTGGGGCCTCGAGAAGGTCTATATCCCCGCAAGAAGGGGCAGAAAGCCGAAGAAGACGACAACGGAGGCCTGAGTCCCGAAGCTTTGAACGTTCCATAGAAATTGACAGATCCCCGGAAACTCTGTGGTCCGCCTCTTCAGGGCGGTTCACAGGGCGTCCGGGGAATTTTAATCTCAGCGGAGTATATGCTATAATGGGCAAAATAAAAAAAGAGCCCGCAGAGGGCAGGAGGTCATTATGAAGATTGTGGTTCTGTGTGGAGGACTTAGCACAGAAAGAAATATTTCTTTCCTTTCGGGAACAAAAGTATGCAGGGCGCTCAGAGAAAGAGGTCACAAGGCGGTCCTTGTGGACCTGTTTATGGGGCTGGAGGATGTGACGGAAGATCCGGCTTCTCTGTTTGAGGATCTGCCTGAGCTGAAGGCTCTGTCTTTTGACGGAACTTCGCCGGATCTTAGGGCAGTCCGGGAATCCAGGAAGTGGAAGAGCCCTTCTCTGTTCGGAAAAGGGGTCCTGGAGATCTGCCGGATGGCGGACATGGTCTTTGTGGCCCTGCACGGGATGAACGGGGAGGACGGACGCGTACAGGCGACCTTTGATATGCTGGGAATTCCCTACACGGGATCGGGATATCTGGGAGCGGCCATGGCCATGGACAAGATGATCACTAAGGAGATGGTGAAGGACAAGGGCGTCCGGACACCGGACTATAAGACCTTCCATGCAGGCGCCATCACGGGGGAGGAAGACGCGGCGAAGTCCGCGGAAGCGATCGCCTCCCGCATTCAGGCGCCCTGTGTCATCAAGACACCGACCGGCGGCTCCTCTGTCGGCGTCTATATTGTGACAAGCCAGGACGGGGTGAAGCCTGCCGTGGAGAAGTGCCTGACTTTTGGCCCGGACATCCTTGTGGAGCAGATGATCGAGGGAAGGGAGTTTACGTGCGCGGTGCTGAAGGACCGGGCGCTTCCTTCCGTGGAGATCGTGCCCAAGGTGGATTTCTACAATTATGAGAACAAGTATAAGGCGGGCGCCACGGAGGAGATCTGTCCCGGGCGCTGCACGCCCGAGGTGGAGCGGCAGATGGGCGAGATGGCACTCAAGGTCCACAACATCCTGGGGCTCAGGACCTATTCCCGAAGCGACTTTATCGTAGACAAGTACGACAACGCGTGGTTTCTGGAAGTCAATACGCTGCCCGGCATGACGCCCACAAGCCTGGTGCCCCAGGAAGCGGCGGCGGTCGGAATTTCCTACGAGGATCTGTGCGAGATCATCGTCAATGACGCGCTGGAGAGGTGAGATCCGACCGGATTTTACAAAGACCTGAGAGAGCGCTTCGACATGGAGGATAGAATGGAGAAATTATATGTCAAAGAGATCCTGGAAGCTGTCCGAGGGGAGCTTTTGGGAGAAGTGGATACTGAAAGTACTTATATTGAAAACGTGCAGACGGACAGCAGGAAGGTGAGAGCAGGTGACCTCTTTGTCGCGATCATCGGCGAGCGCCTCGACGCGCACCGGTTTGTGGAGAGCGCGATGGAGAAGGGCGCGGCGGGCTGTCTTGTCAGTAAAGCCTCCGAAACGGTCCCCGAGGGGAAATTCTGCGTTCTCGTTAAGGATACGATCAAGGCCATGGGCGACCTGGCCGCCTACTATCTTCGGAAACTTGCCATCCCGGTGGTGGCTGTCACGGGGAGCGTCGGAAAGACGACCACGAAAGATATGGTCGCCTCTGTCCTCTCGACAAAATACAGAACGGTCAAGACGCCCCATAACCTCAACAACCATATCGGACTTCCTCTGGCAGTCTTTACGATCGGCGGGGAGGACGAGATCGCGGTCCTGGAGATGGGGATGAACCATCTCGGTGAGATCGATTACCTGACGCGCATCGCGAAGCCGGATGTGGCGGTCATCACGAATGTCGGTGACGCGCACATCGGGATCCTGGGAAGCAGAGAGAACATTCTAAGGGCTAAGTGCGAGATCTTTCACGGCCTCAGGAAGGGGGGCACCGCGGTCCTGAACGGCGACGATGCGCTTCTTGTGACCCTGAAGCCGGGCGCCGACAGAGTAAAGGACGATGCGGCGGGCGCACAGTCCGGCGGAGACGGCATCTTCGCGCAGATGTACGCGGGAATCGACGCCGGCGGATTTACGTTCCACTGGGTGGGAGCGTCCGAAAGCTGCGACTACAGGGCTGTCAATATTGAGGACAGGCTCGAAGAGGAGGTCCGCTGCGACGCGAAGACCCCGGAAGGCACCTTTTCCGTGAGGATTCCGGCCCTTGGAAGGCACATGATCTATCCGGCGATGACGGCGGCAGCGGTGGGGCAGTATTTTGGCCTGTCGGGGGAGGAGATCGCAGAGGGCATCGGGAACTTCAAGGCGACGGGAATGCGCATGGAGACCGAGCAGATGCCCGGTCGGATCAAACTGTTTAACGACACCTACAACGCGAACACGCAGTCCATGGAGGAAGCCCTGAAGATCCTGGCAAACGCGGAGTTCGCGCACAAGGTCGCGGTAGTCGGAGATATGCTGGAGCTTGAGGACTTCGCGGAGAAGCTGCACCGCGAGGTGGGTGAATACGCGGCGGGACTTCCGATCGACACTCTGGTCACCGTGGGAGAGTGCAGCAGATGGATCGCGGAGGCGGCCGCAGAGCATGGAATGGAGGACGTGCGGCCCTGCGCGGACAAGGAAGAGGCGAAAAAAGTGCTGGCGGAGCTGGTGAGGCCTGACACGGCGCTTCTCTTTAAGGCGTCGCGGGGGATGGCCCTGGAGGAACTGCACAGCTACTGCAGAGAACTGGCGGAGAAAACGATTAAGTGAAATAAACCCGGAAATAATCCTGCACAGTCATTACAAAATTGATTGTGAATATTGACGAAAACTGACTATATTCTTCAAAAATTTATGGGAAAACGGAAAAACAGCTTGTTAATTTCCCGATAAATGGTACAATCCTTATGTAAACTTATGCGCTAAAGTATCTAAGAAGATACTGTAAGTGGCGCGGGTAGCAACAGTTTATTTTCAATAAGGAGGAAACTATGAAAAAGAAAATTCTGGCAGTAGCACTCGTTGCTGCAATGTCCGCAAGCCTTATGGCATGCGGCGGCGGATCCTCTTCCGGTTCCGACGCAGCAGCCGGTTCCACAGGCGATGCAGCGGCAGCAGCTCCCGCAGCTTCCGCGGAAGGTGACATTCGTCTTGTAAACGGCAAGATCGAAGTTGATGCAGCTCTGAAGGCAGCAGCAGAGGCTTACAAGGCTAAGACAGGCGTTACCGTAGCCATCGAGTCCATGGGCGGCGGCGTCAACATTCAGGATACCCTGAAGGGCTATTATCAGGCAGACAACATGCCCGACATCTTCGTCTGCGGTTCCGATGCAGACTTTGGCAACTGGACAGGCCTTCTGGCAGACCTCAGTGATCAGCCCTGGGCTTCCGACACGGACGCAGGTTATGTTGATGCAGACGGCAAGATTATCGGCTTCCCTTACACAACTGAGGCAATCGGTCTTGCTTACAACGCAGACATCCTTGAGAAAGCCGGCATCGATCCCGCTTCCATCACAGGCCCCGAGAGCATGAAGGCAGCTTTCGAGACTCTGGATGCCAAGAAGGATGAGCTCGGACTTACAGCTGTAATCGGCTGGTGCTGCGAGGCGAAGGATCTTTACTGGTCCACAGGCTCCCACAGCTTTGCTAACTATCTTGACGCAGGTCTTTCCAGAGACGACACCACATACAGTGATATGCTCGCTGACGGCGGAAAGATCGACGCGACCCGTTTCCAGCACTATGCGGAGATGATCGCTCTGTTCAACCAGTACTCCGATCCCGCGCTTCTTACTTCCGGCACATATGATCAGCAGATCCTCGGATTTGCTTCCGGCAAGTATGCATTCGTAACACAGGGTTCCTGGATCGGCGCTACCATGACCAGCGATGATGCTGAGCAGTATGCGGCAGCAGGCAACTTCAAGGTTGGTATGATCCCTTACGCTTTCGAGGAAGGCATCGACACCATCCTGACCAACTCCCCTTCCTGGTGGGCAGTATTCCAGAACGACAACACTCAGAAGGCTGAGGACTTCCTTACATGGCTCGCTGGCGACGAAGGCCAGAAGTTCCTCGTAGAGGACGCCGGCTTCATCAGCCCCTTCAAGTCCTGCAAGTATGTCGCAAGCGATCCTTTCGCACAGACCATCACAGATTACACAGCAGCAGGCAAGACCTCCGCTTGGCACTGGCTCAAGAACAAGGCTTCCCTGGACCAGAACGTTCTCGGACAGCTCTATCTTGACTATGCACTGGGCAGCATCCCGGATGCAGCTACCTTCACACAGGTCGTATCCGATCAGATCGCAAATTACTACGCTCAGTAAGCACGGAAGAAAGTACCGGCTCTGACCCTTTGCGGGTCATGATACCCGGGATTCATCTGAATTTGTGTAGATTACTAAAAAAGGGGCGGCGCCTGTCGCCGCCCCTATGTTGCTTGATAGGGGGAATTACCAAATGAAAACGAATACAGCAGGATCCAAGGGCCTGTCCCTGATCCTAATGATCGCCGGCGCTGTCATGACAGTGGCTGCCCTCGCACTCGATTTTATGGGGAATAAGGCTTCCTTCAGAGGCCCGCTCCTGGTGATCGGTGTTGTGGCTTTCTTCGTCGGCTTATATCTGTTTCCGACCCTGCAGCATCACAGAAAGATCATTTACATTATCTTCCTGTTCCCGCTGCTCTTCACCTTTGCCGTAACAGTAATCATTCCGCTGGTCCTTGGTATTTTCTACTCCATGACGGACTGGACGGGTATCCAGTTTACCAAGTTTGTGGGACTTGCCAACTACGCGGCTATGTTCAAGGATCCGGCCTTTATATGGTCCGTGCTGATGACGTTTGTGTTCGTGATCATCAACATGGTCCTGGTAAACCTTGTCGCCTTCCTTCTGGCTCTTCTTTGCACATCGGGCCTTAAGGGCGACGGATTCTTCAGAGCGGCCTACTTCCTGCCCAACCTGATCGGCGGTATCGTCCTGGGTTACATCTGGCAGTTCGTATTCAACAACGTTCTGATCAATATCACGAAAATTTCCTGGCTGGTCCAGACCAAGACCGCGATGCTGGCCATCGTCATCGTCTATATCTGGCAGTACGCCGGTTATATCATGCTGATCTACATCACCGGCCTTACTCAGGTTCCCAAGGATGTCCTGGAAGCAGCTTCCATCGACGGCGCGGACGCCACCCAGACGCTGTTCCAGATCAAGATCCCTATGATCGCCTCTACGATCACGATCTGCACATTCCTGACACTGACTTCTGCCTTCAAGCAGTTCGACGTAAACCTTGCCCTGACCGGCGGTACAGGATCGGTTGCCAACTTCATGGGATCCTACCTGACAAACGGAACGCAGATGCTGGCCCTGAACATCTACAACACGGCCGTCTCCAAGAACAACTACTCCCTTGGTCAGGCCAAGGCTGTGCTGTTCTTCATCATTCTGGCATGCGTATCCCTCGTCCAGGTGCGTATCTCTAACTCGAAGGAGGTGGAACTGTAATGGTAGGAAAGGAAAAAAGAACAAGATCCTATATTCTGACAGCTGTGGGCATTGTGATCGCCCTGTACGTGCTGTTCCCATTCTTCCTGGTCGTTCTAAACGCCTTCAAGGCGCAGGCCTCCATCGTCGCGAGCCCCGTCTCCTTTAAGGGAGCTTCCTTCGGACAGCTTGTGACCAACCTGAACGCGGTCATCAACAACTCGAACTTCCAGTTCTGGTACGCGTTCGGAACCAGTGCCGTCATCACGATCATCTCGCTGGTGCTTCTGGCACTTCTGGGCTCCATGGCCGCATGGGTCATCAGCCGGAACAACAAGACCACATGGGCGACCGTGATCTACATGATCTTCATCGCGTCCATGATCATTCCCTTCCAGGTCGTCATGCTGCCCCTGATCTCCACATTCAGAGATGTGGGTAAATTCGTCGGAATCAGCATGCTGCAGTCCATCCCCGGTATCGTGTTCGCGTACTGCGGATTCGGCGGCGCCATGACCGTGTTCATCCTGACCGGATTCATCAAGGGCGTGCCCTATGACCTTGAGGAAGCGGCGGCGATCGACGGATGCTCCCCCGAGGGGACGTTCTTCCGCATCATCCTGCCTCTTCTGACACCCGTCATCACGACCGTCACGATCCTGAACGGAATGTGGATCTGGAACGACTACCTGCTTCCTTCCCTGATGCTGGGCCAGAACGGAAAGGTCAAGACCCTTCCCGTCGCCGTGCAGGCCTTCGTGGGATCCTACGTCAAGCAGTGGGATCTGATCCTGACGGCAGCGCTCCTTGCGATCATTCCTATGGTCGTCATTTTCCTGATCGGCCAGAAGCAGATCATGAACGGCATGGTCGAAGGTGCGGTCAAGGGCTGATCTTTTGATTTGTCAAAAAAGCGCGGGACCCTTTTTCCCGCGGAAATGACATCAGGATCGGCATTTAGAAATGCAATCAGAAACAGAGGCTGTGCCGAAACCGGGTGCAGCCTCTTATTTGGTATAAGGCAGGAGAAAATGAAGAATCTGTTTGGACAGGACGGGCCGGTGATGAGAGCGATCTCGGATCTGAGCACGCTGGTGTTTCTCAATATTTTGACAGCTGTTTTCTGCATTCCCGTGGTGACGGCGGGTGCGTCCCTGGCAGCGATGCACTATGTGATCATGGAGATGATCGAAGAGCGGGGCGGAGGACTGGTGTCCGAGTTCTGGAAACGATTTAAGGAGAACCTCAAAAACGCGACGCCGGTATGGCTGATCCTTCTTGGCGCGTCAGTATTTCTGTACGCGGATTACCGGATCATATCCGGCGGGCAGACCGGCCTTCCCCGGGCAATGCTGATCCCGCTGTATGCGGGCACCTTTGTCATTGCGGCGATCTATGTGTATGCGCTTCCGCTGACAGCGAGGTTTGTGTATTCAACGGGGGCGACTTTTAAGAACGCGGCAATTCTGGCGATCGCCTACTTCCCGAGGACCATACTGATGGTTGCGATCACGGCCGTGGTGCCCTATCTGCTCTTTAATGTGACAAGGCTCCTGCCGCTGTTCTTTTTGCTGGGGATTTCCCTGCCGGCCTATTTTTGTGCATTGCTGTATATGCCGATCTTTGAGAAAATGATAGGAAAGAGGGAGGACGAGGACAGACCCTGGACTCTCGAGGATGATGACACGGAGGATAAGCCGGAGTAAGATCCGGAGAAAGGTTGATACGGAGGTAATAGCGAAAATGCGTACAAGCGGAATTCTGTTTCCGGTATTCAGTCTGCCCGGCAGGTACGGGATCGGCTGTTTCTCGGAGGAGGCATACAAATTTGTGGATTTTCTGAAGGAAGCGGGGCAGACGTACTGGCAGATCCTGCCGCTGGGCCCCACAGGATACGGGGATTCCCCTTATCAGTCCTTTTCGACATTTGCCGGAAATCCTTATCTGATCAGCCTGGAGGACCTGATCTCGCAGGGGCTCCTCACAAAGGAGGAGTGCGACGCAGTGGACTTCGGCGACGGCGTAGAGGTGGACTACGGAAAGCTCTACAGCGGGCGCTGGGATCTTCTGAGGAAGGCCTATGAGAGAAGTGATCACAAGGGAACAGAGGAATTTGAGGTCTTTGAGCGGGAGAACGCGTTCTGGCTCCCTGATTACGCCCTCTTCATGGCGGTCAAGGACGCGCACGCCGGCGCAGGCTCCGACGACTGGGAGCCCGATATCCGCGACCACAAGGCTGAGGCGGTCGCGGAGTGGTCAAAGAGGCTGGCAGAGGACAGCGGCTTCTATGAGTACCTCCAGTTTGAGTTCGCGCGGCAGTGGAAGAAACTCAAAGAGTATGCCAATGCGCAGGGGATCCGGATCATCGGCGACATCCCGATCTACGTCTCCGCGGACAGCTCGGATTTCTGGGCGCACAGGGAACTCTTCCAGCTCGATGACAGGGGCCGCATCCGCATGATCGCAGGCGTGCCTCCGGACGGATTCTCCGCGACCGGGCAGGTCTGGGGCAATCCCCTCTACAACTGGGCAAAACATAAAGAGACCGGGTATGACTGGTGGATCCGCCGCATTGCCAAGTGCAGGGAGCTGTACGATGTCATCCGGATCGACCATTTCCGCGGGTTTGATGAATATTTTGCCATACCGGCGGAGTCGGACACGGCGGCCGACGGACACTGGGAGAAGGGCCCCGGCATGGACCTCTTTAGCGCGATCCAAAAAAGCCTCGGAAAGACACCGATCATCGCGGAGGACCTGGGCTATGTGACCGAGTCGGTCCGCCAGCTCGTGCGCGATTCGGGCTTCCCGAACATGAAGGTCCTGGAATTTGCCTTTGACTCGAGGGATTCCTCGGGCGCGCTGGAGTACCTGCCCTACCGCTACAAGAACAACTGCGTGGTCTATACCGGGACGCACGACAACGAGACGCTCCGCGGGTGGATCGACAGTATCCTCCCTGTGGAGAGGAAGATCGTCTGTGAGTACCTGGATGTGCGGACCAAGGACCCGCAGGAGATCGTGGAGAAGATGATCCTGGCGGCCTTCAGCTCGGTGGCGGACTACTGCATCATCCCGCTCCAGGACTATCTGGGGCTGGACAACAGCGCCCGCATCAACCGGCCGTCGACCAACGGCACAAACTGGAAGTGGAGAGTGAAAAAAGAAGATCTCTCCGGGGAACTGGCAGGAAGGATCCGGCAGCTGACGGCGCTGTTTGGAAGAGGCCCGGCGGCGTAAGGGATTTTGGACGGCCGGCGGCGGCAGGGATCTCGGCCGGGGAGCCGGCCGGCGGCTTGGAAAGCAGCCCGCGTTTTCGGGCTCGAAGCTTTTGACACGGAGGTGTTTATGAAAAAAGCATGGTGGAAAGAAAGTGTTATTTACCAGATCTACCCCCGCAGCTTTGCGGACAGTAACGGGGACGGGATTGGCGACATTAACGGGATCACATCCAAACTGGACTACCTCAAAGAGCTGGGGATCGATGTCATCTGGCTGTCCCCTGTCTACAAGTCGCCCAACGATGACAACGGCTATGATATCAGCGATTACGAGGACATCATGGATGAGTTCGGGACTATGGAGGATTTTGACCGGATGCTGGCCAAAGCGCACGCCCTCGGGATCAAAATCGTGATGGACCTGGTCGTAAACCACACCTCCGACGAGCACAAGTGGTTTCTGGAGAGCCGCGCCTCGAAGGACAACCCCAAGAGGGACTACTACTTCTGGCGGGAAGGCAGGGACGGCAGAGAGCCCAACAACTGGGGCTCCTGGTTCTCGGGCTCCGCGTGGAAATACGACGAGACGACGGACATGTACTACCTGCACCTGTTCTCGCCCAAGCAGCCCGACCTCAACTGGGACAACCCGGCGGTCAGAAAAGAAGTCTTCGACATGATGACCCGCTGGTGCGACAAGGGAATTGACGGATTTAGGATGGACGTCATAAGTCTTATCTCCAAACCCGCCGGACTTCCGGACGCGCCGCTCATGAACGAACTCTACGGAGACTGCGGCTGCACGGCCAACGGCCCCCATGTGCACGAGTATCTGCAGGAGATGAACCGGAAGGTGCTGTCCCGGTATGACATCATGACGGTCGGCGAGACCGCCGGCGTCACCCTGGAGGAAGCCAAAAAATACGCCAACAGCGAGGGAACCGAGCTCAACATGGTCTTCCAGTTTGAACACGTCGGCCTGGACGGGGATGCGCAGTTCAAGTGGTCCACCAGAAAGATGCCCCTCGTTCCCCTCAAG
>DLYC01000242.1:13402-13883 GCA_003447895.1 Lachnospiraceae bacterium
AAGTGCATCGCAACCTGCCTCCACATGATGCAGGGCACGCCTTACGTCTATCAGGGCGAAGAGCTGGGCATGACCAACTATCCCTTCCGGTCCGTGAAGGACTTCAATGACCTGGAGTCCATCAACGCTTACTATGAACTGACAGAGAAGATGGGCTGGAATCCTTCGGAGATCTTCCCCAAGATCGCCAACAAGAGCCGCGACAACGCGAGAACGCCCATGCAGTGGGATGACTCGGCGAATGCCGGCTTCACGACAGGAAAGCCCTGGCTCGCCGTAAACCCCAACTATGTAAAGATCAACGCGGCGGAGCAGGTAATGCGCGAGGACTCGGTATTCCACTATTACAAGAAGCTGATCGGGCTTCGCCACACCTACGAGATCATCGTCTACGGACACTATGATCTTCTCGAGGCGGAGGACCCGGATCTGTATGTCTACACGCGGGAGCTGAATGGACAAAAGCTTCTGGTCGTCTGCA
>DLYC01000191.1:0-732 GCA_003447895.1 Lachnospiraceae bacterium
AGGCGCTGTGACCGTCAGGTTCTGTTCCAGCGGCACGATCGTAAAGTTAAGCACCTTCTTTCCTGTAAACGCCCCTGCGCCTCTTACCAGCGCATTGGAAGGATAGTTCGGAATCTCATTTCCGAAATATGTGACCGTGAAGTCTTCCCCTTTCACCAGCTTCTGTCCCCTGTAAACCACAAGGACTTCCGGCTCCACGGGCTTTCCTGTGTAGAGCGGCTTCGTCTCCGCCAATTTGATGATGGCACGGCTGAGGTCCTTCTTGTCGCTCACAAGGACGTCAAAGCGGACAGGCACAGCGGCTCCAAATCGGTCGGAAACGATACACTCATACCTTGTATCCGCTTCCGGTGCCACCGTCAGGGTGTCCCCCTCTGTGTCAAAATACTGCCACCCTGATTCCTGATCCCCCTTGAAGTCCATCGCGCGTCCCTGCCATGTATAGCGGAGCGCTTCCCCTTCCGCGGCAGATGCTTCCACCTTCAGTGTGACAGGTTCAGAGGGCTCTGCCGCGATCTGGACCAGGTTGTTGTCACTGTCGTAGTTATCCTGTGTTCTTCCGGCCGGAAGCGCTGTGAGCCCGCTGTCTGTTTTGACCAGGATCGGCTGCAGGATGCCCTTTCCCAGTGAGTTGGTGACTTTGCAGTAAAAGACCGCGCTTTCATTCACAATGTATGCAAAGTCATCCGTCCCTTCTGCAAGGACCTTCTTGTTCTCATCCAGCCAGCTGAC
>DLYC01000191.1:805-4458 GCA_003447895.1 Lachnospiraceae bacterium
GATCGGAGGCGCCCGTATCCTTTACGGTCACGCGCATCGTGCACTCTTCTCCGTATGCGGCGCGGTAAACGGCATTAGCGGTGTCGCCGCCGTCCTTGTATTCCGCAGTATTCATGGTGATCACCGGGCCGGAACTTCCCTCAACCGAAATGGAAAAGTCTATATATTGGGTCTCCTCAATTCCGTCTTTGGACACCCGGCAGCGATAGTATGTGCTCTCGTCTGCCATTATGGTGAGAGTGCTTTCGGTTTCTCCCTCAAGCGCATTCCCTGACTTGTACCACTGATAGTGGAATCCGGACATGTCCGCCGCCTCAGTGATCACCTTCAGCGTGAGCGTCTCTCCCTTGACCGCCGGGATCGTCTTGCTGTCCTTTTTGCGGCCGTCTCCGTAGAGGGCCGGATTCTCCGGATACGCGTCAAATTCTTCCGGCTTTATATAAAAGGTTACGGTTTTCTGATTGCACAATCCGTCATACGCGGTGCAGCTGTAGTAATAATCGTAATCCGCCGTGACCTCAAGGGAGGGTCCCTCCTCACTTAGCAGCTCGTACATGCCGTACTCCAGGCCGTCCTTCTCCCACTTATACCAGAAACCGCTCGGATCATCTCCGCTTGCGAGAACGCTCAGGTTCAATTTCTCGCCTTCTTTGGCATACACGATCGCCGAAATATACTCCCCGGCCTCTCCGCTGAACTCCCCGGTCTGCGGCCGCACGTCAAAGTGATTGACCCTGACATCAAATGTGATCTCCTCATAGTCGCCGTACTGGTCCTCGACATAACACCAGTATTCCTGAGATTGTTCGGGGATGACCGTTACATAGCTTCCTGCAGGGGCGTCCTCATCATCAGGGACATTCTCCCATGAATAGGTAAGGTTGATCCCCTCCTCGGGTTCCGCAATCACACGAAGTGTAATCTTCTCGCCGGCGTTTACAGAGAGCGAAACCTCTTTCGCCATCTCTCCTTCGCTGTCCATCGCCGCGCCTTCCGGATACGCTGTAAAAGTCTCCGCAAGCCTTACATTGAAGTAAACCTCGCTGCTGTTTCCGTAGCGGTCTCTGACATAGCAGCTGTATCGGCTGAAACTGCTGTCAAAGCTGACCGTTAAGCTGTCCGTATTTTCCTCCATCACATTGTAATTGTCATCATACCACTCATACGTGATTCCTTCCGTGTCCTCTGCCCTGGTGCAGACGTGCAGTACCGCCTCTTCCCCGGGGAAGCCAAAGAGCGTCGTCTGCGTATCGGGCAGACCGCTCTCTCTGATCCTGACCCCCTCCGGATACGCGCTGAAACGATTATCGACCGAGATCTCAAACCGGATCGTTTGAGAATTGCCGAATCCATCCGACACTTCCACCTCATACGAAGAATGCCCGTCACCGGTGACCCACAGACTGTCCGTGGATACTATGCCGTTCTGCTGACTAATCTCCTCCTCCGTGATCTGCCTCACTATTTCATGATTTTTCTTCCAAATATAGCTGACCCCCGAATAATCGTCGGCGTCTACCATGATCTGCATCTGACGCTCTTCTCCGGGACTGAGCGTAATGTCGATCGCATAGCTGCGGTCCTCAAATCCCTTCAGATACGCCTTGAAATGATTATCCTTCTCCTCCGCCCGCGCGGCCGTCGTTCCTTTTTCTTCCTCCGCAGCTTCTGCCGTCCCGCCTGTCTGTTCCGAAGAGGCAGCTGTACTGTCTTCCTGTTCCGCCGATCCCTGCGCGCTGTCTTCCGGGCTCGTGGATCCCTGCGTGCCGTCTTCCCGGGCTGCCGGTCCGGTCATGCTTTCCTCCTGTTCCGCCGGTTCGGACACGCTTTCCTCCTGCTCCGCCGGCTCGGACACGCTTTCTTCCTGCTCCGCCGGCTCGAATGCGCTTTCCCCCTGCTCAGCAGATTCAGATGCGCTTTCTTCCTGCTCCGCCGGCTCGGATGCGCTTTCTTCCTGCTCCGCCGGTTCGGACACGCTTTCTTCCTGCTCCGCCGGCTCGGACACGCTTTCTTCCTCTTCGGCGGATTCCGACTTAATGTCTGACTCTGTCCCGGCGGCGGCTGATTCACGCTCTGCCGCCACAGCCGGCAATACAGCCCCCGGTACCACGGACCCCGCAGCAAGTACTGCCGATAAAACCAGCGCAAAGATCTGCTTTTTTCTCATCGATAAACCTCCTCGACATTATGTGGGACGGCCATATTTCCGTCCTATCCCCATCATTCATGAAACTGGCACAACTATTATACTCCGTCAATTACAGATTATTTCGTGCGTTTGCAGAAAATTCGGTAATAACTCAGAAGTCCGAATGCGGAGCATTTGGGACGTGGAGTGCTGAATAGTGTCCTTCTTGTAAGTGATCAAAATAAGGACCGGCAAAAAGCGCACAAAGAAACTGCCCCCGCAGCCTCCGGGACTCTCCCGGGGCAGTACTGAGGGCAGTTTCCACATCACGCCAAACTCTATTTACCCGCCCGCTTCGCGCGCCGCGCGCTCACAGGATCGGTATCCTGATCTTGAGATCAGACAGCGGATACGCCGCACAGGCATGGACATAATGAAATTCCTTGTCCGCCGCTCTCCTGCCGTCGCCCTCCGGGCAGACGAAGTAGTTTCCGGACAGGACCCTGGTCCTGCAGAATCCGCACTCGCCGCTGCGGCAGCCGGTCTCGATCCGGATTCCGGCTCGCTCGAGCGCCACTACAATGCTCTCCGTCGCCTTCGCGGGGATCTGCACCTCGCTGATGCCGCGCGCAACGGTAATCGTAAAGGTCTTGTCACGCAGCTCTGTCGGGAATCCCTCGTAGACCGCGATATCCTTGGCCTGGCCAAAGACCTCAAAGCGCACGCGCCTTGCCGGAACACCGAGCTTTTCCACTTCTTTCCGGAGAAAAGTGTACATCACCTGCGGTCCGCAGATGAAGTAGGTGGTGTCCTCAGGCGAATACTTCCTGATCAGTTCTGCCGTCAAAAACCCCTTTTCGCCGGTCCAGCCGGGCTCGTCGCCGCTCAGCACATGCACGATGTGGAGCCTGTCGCAGGCGCCGTCCAGGGCGTCCAGCTCCTCCTTCAGGACGATGTCGTCCGAAGAGGCCGACCCGTAGAGGATCGTAAGGTCCATGTCCAGCGTGCCGTTCGCCACTTCTTTGGCCATGGAGGCGAAAGGCGTAATGCCGACGCCGCCTGCCAGCGCCACCACGTGACGAGCGTCGCGAAGCGGCTCGTAGTAGAACTGTCCAAGTCCCATGGTCCCTGTCAAAATATCGCCGACCTTCAGCGCATCGTTTACATAGTCACAGATGAAGCCGTCGCCTTTGGATCTTCTGACTGTGATCTCCACAAAAGGCCTCTCCTCAGGCGCTTCGCCCGCCGTCTCAGCGGCAACGGCCGCCCTGTCTCCATACGCTGCTCTCGCCTGATACGGCGCGGACGAAATGGAGTAAGGCCTTGAGATCAGGCTCTCCCCGATCTTAAAATCCAGAACGATGTACTGTCCCGCGTAGAAGAAAGGCAGTTTTTGGCCGTCCGTGCGCTCAAAGCGGATGGTCTTGGCCGTCCTGCAGGCGGGCGTGATCTTCGTGACCACAAGCTCGATCGGTCCGGGGTGCCACTCGCGGGACACATTCCCGATCGGGTCCACGTCCGTGAG
>DLYC01000191.1:4573-6955 GCA_003447895.1 Lachnospiraceae bacterium
CCGCCGACATCTGTCAGGAAATTCTTAACTTTCATCGCTTTGCCTCCTTTCTCGCCGCTATGTCATCCAGGATGTTCTTGGCCGCTTTCCGCCCGTTGGTCACCGCAGGTCCCATGCCGTCACCGGAGATAGCGTGGGCGCCGGCAAATTCGAGCCCTTCGATGAATCGCTCCGCTTCCGCGGTCTGAAGCCTTGCGATGATGTGGTCCTCCATCGTGTGGGCATAGCCGTAGATGCAGCCGTTCCACGCGCCGGTATAGTGCGCGATGGTCATGGGCGTCTCAATGACGCACTCCAGCACATGGTCAAGGAGATTTACGCCAAAATATTCCGACATGTCATCGATCAGCTGCTTCGCCACTTCGTGCTTTACGCGGTCGTAGTCCTCCGCCTTCACGGTCTTCCAGCCGTCCACGCGGGGCAGGACCGTCACGCTGAAGGAACAGGTCCCCTCCGGCGTCACGCCGGGATTTCCGTAGTTGTGGCAGATGCAGGTGAGATACCGGTAGGGACCAAGGCCTGCCAGGTTGTCGTATAGAGCATCCGTATCCATGGTGTCGCCGCGGAAGATGCTGTAGTCCTTAATGTTCAGTTCCTCCGCCGGCTTGTCCAGGATCAGGATGACCGAGAAGGCCGTCAGGGACAGGCGCCGCCCGTTGACCATCTTCGTGGCTTCTTCCGGCACTTCACTCAGGGGCTCGATCATGCTCGTGTAGACCTTGTTGGGGTAAGCGGAGGAGATCACATAGTCCGCGTGGATCTCATCGCCGCGCGCCGTGCGGACGCCGTAGGCCCTGCCGTTCTTCACCAGGATCTTGTCGACGTGCTGCCGGTACTCGATCTGAACGCCCATCTCCTCGGCGCGCTCCGCCATCTTGAGGCTCATCTCATGGCTTAGCTTCTTGGGGATCATGGATCCGTATCCGACATAGTCCGCCATCAGCACCGCGTAGATGGTAAAGGGCAGGTCCGAGAAGCCGCTTCCCACATAGATCCAGTAGGGCGCCAGAAGGTCCAGCGCCTTCTGCGGAAGGTGGAAGGTGTCCAGAACTTCCTTGGTGGAATAGCCCGCCGTCTTGACGAAGGCCTCGTGCTTGAGGAGCATCTGAGGCTTACTCATCGGGTGTATGGACAGCTCGTTCACACTGTTAAAGACCGTGTCGCAGAGCTTAAGGAGTTTCAATACTTTGTCATAGGTGCCCGGCACCACGTTGTCGATCTCGCGGGAGAACCGCTCGAGTCCGGGGTGAAGGGTCACTTCCAGGCCGGGAAGGCTCGCGTGGTAACATTCCGGTACCGGGAGCCACTCTATATTAACGCCCATATCGTCGAAGAACCTGCCCACCTTGAGCCGGTTGTCTTCGGGGCCTATGGACATCATCTCGTGAAGCGCCGCTTCGATCTCAATGCCGCCGCGCACAAAGCTCGTGGCGATGCCGCCGGGCAGGTTGTGGCGCTCGAGGACGAGCACATCCAGCCCCTTGTCGGCCAGCATAAGCGCTGAGGAGAGGCCCGCCAGGGCCCCTCCGATCACGATCACGTCATAATGATCTTTGTAAAACTTCATAATTTGTCTCCTGTGCTGTCATTCACTGTGAAAGAATCTCCTAAGGTCCGCCTTGGACCAATCAGAAGAATCTCTCCACCAGCTCGCGGGAGTACTCGCAGGTCTCGTCCATGTCGCCAAAGCTCATGATCTCGCCGGCATAGTAGGTGTCATACTTGCCCTGCATAGCTTCGACCTTGTCATACCAGCCGTCCCTGTAGGCGTTCGTGAACACGTGCGGGAAGTAGTAGACACTCCACTCGTTCACAACATTGCTGGCGGGATTGCCCATGGTCTCGAGGTCCCTCAGCACTCTTGCCCTGCACTTCTCGTAGGGGATCTCCTCCATCTTCTTGTGCTTTCTGAGCGCATAAGTCGTGATGACCTGGTCCACCGTGTCTCTCCAGCGGCGGTAATAGACCATCAGGTGTCCCAGCCTCTTCGGGATCATGTTGTCAAATACATAGTAGGAGATCTCGGGGTGGTCCTGCGGCTTAGTCTCGACGGCCAGTACGTCGTAGCGCTCGTACTCGATCTGGGAGAAGAGCTTCTTCTCGTCAGTCCTCGCGTCAAAATAGTCCACCATGCCGATGAGTCCGTCGTCCCGGTTCTCTTTGCACGGCACATACAGAGGGGAAGTGACGATGATCTTGTCATACTCCTCAACTTCACCGTTTACGGTCACATAGACTTTGCCGTCTTTTCTTACGACCTTCTCGATCGTGCTGTTAAGGCGCGCCGGGTTCTTCAGGTGTTCGTTCAGGGACTCCCAGATGAACTGTGTGCCGTTCTTCCAGGTCCAAAGGTTTATCTTGACGAAGTTCATGCAGGTCTGG
>DLYC01000224.1:0-4420 GCA_003447895.1 Lachnospiraceae bacterium
CTCTTTAAGTCCATGGTGGAAGAGACGCTCGGAAGAAACTGCGATTTTGAGAATGTAAGAGGCATCAACGACGCGGTGAGCGAGCTGATCGAGCAGAACAAGGACAGCGGCGAGCCGGTTCAGATCGAGAAGGAACAGATGCGGCGCATGCTCTATGAGAACGGCGCCGACCAGTCCGTGCTCGGCGATTTTGACAGGGCCTACGATGAGGCGGTCGGCGAGGGCGTCCCGCTCATGGCCGAGAACCTGATCGATACTTCAAAGCTCGAAGTGAAGTCCCCTTCGCTGAAGCTCAGCATCAAGTCCGACATGTCTTCCATGCTCAAGACCCGCGTGATCGAGGGGATGGAATACCTTCTGATCCCCGTCACGGATGAGCTGGAGGTCAACGGCATCCGTATCCTCCAGACCAAGAAAGAATGTTGAGTCAGGGGGACAGTCCCCCTGACTCACTACCGCAGATCCCGAAGATCCACATCGTCCCCGCTCATGCCGGACGTGAGCAGAAGCCCCAGGACAAGACCTGTCAGAAGGCCGCCGATATGGGCCGCATTGTCCGTGTAAGGATTCTGAAACCCGCTGTACACCGCGAAAAAGACCGCGAACAGCGCCCGCATCAACAGCGATGTGCCGCTCCGCAGTTTTTTTCTTCCCTTCACGATGAGAATGATCAGGGCGCCCATCACGCCGAAGACCGCGCCGCTCGCCCCGACGGAATAGGTGTTGACACCGGTCGCGCAGTCATAGGCGACGGACAGGATATTTCCGCCGATCCCGGACAGCAGGTAAAGGATCACATAGCGGGGTGCCCCGATATTTCTCTCCACAGCGTTTCCCATAAGGATCTGAAGCAGAAGATTGCTTCCCAGATGGGAAGGCCCCGCGTGAAGGAAAACGGAGGTGACAAGGCGCCAGTACTGCCGCGCCCCGACCACAAGATTCGTTCCGCACTGTCCGAGTATGTAGGGGGTATCGCCGACGATCAGGCACATTCCGAAAACCGCGACCTGAATGACAGCAAGGACTATGTTTGCCTTACAGTAGCTGTATTTTCGAAGTTGCTGCATAACTCTCCTCCGTGTCACCCCCTCTTTTCGCGAGGCTCAGGCCCGCGAAGCGGACAGGCTCACGCCTCCTTCGTCTTACTTGAGCGCCAGACAGCCAAAATACAGAGCACCCACCGCCTGTGCGAACTGAGCGACTGTAAACACCGGGTCCTCTTCCAGCTGCTTCATGAGCGGTGTGACGGCAAGACCGGCGTCCGCGCATTTGAGGACCAGCGACGGCTCTCTTTTCGCTGCTCCCTCCCGGATCAGATCGAAGCATTCCTTTCTCTTTACAAGGCGTCCGAACAGCGTTCTCTCCTTAGCCGCAGGGTGAAGGAGATACTCATTTTCCGCCCAGGTGACCGCGATGAACTCTCCGACCGCGCGGAAAATGTCGCGGCAGACTTCGCTCTCCCCGCCGGCCGCTTTTTCCATGAAAAATTCAAGGCATTCCTTTCTCCGGTCCACCGGTTCCGTGGGAACGGTCACGAAACGTCCGTCCGGAGAGCCGTCGTCCCGCCGGACTTCAAACAGCCCCCGCTCCATCGCTTCCCTGAAGATCTCCGGCTCTTTGTCCGGCAGGTCCCGGAAGGCGAGTCGGAACACCCCGGACTGCCCGGCATACTTCTGAAGCGTCCCCGGGATCAGGGTGTTGATGTTCCGAATGCTCCGCACATCTTCCGCGCGAAAATCCTGCGCCCTGCAGCTTCCCAGGTCAATGATACAGTTATACACCTCCAGCGGAATCTGCGGGATCCTGCCGGATGGCTCCACCCAGCCGGTCCCGAGTTCCGTCCCCAGGGTGTAGGCGAAGAATCCCCGGGAGACATCCTCTCCCGCCGCCGCCATCTCGACGGCGTCCGTGAAAGCCGCCATTGGGCCGTCGTTGCAGCACATGACACCGCTTCCGCTCACGGTAAGTTCTCCCAGGCGTTCACAGAGTCCGGAAAGGGTGGACAGCTGCTCCTCGTAGTCTCTCTCCCTGTTCTCGCGAAGCCCCTTCGTCTTGGGGGTCTCACCGCCGACGATCTTATTGCGGATAATGACATCGGGCCAGCTGACGCCGATCGCGTCCCATTTCCGCCCCTCCCCGAACTCGTGCATGAGACGGACCGCGCTTTCCGTGATGGGATCTGTCAGCTCCTCCACATTGGCAGAAGCGGCAGGGTTCCAGTTCAGCTCCTCGCAGTGAACGAGTTTGCCGCTTCGGCTGACCGCGAACTTGACATCCGTGCCGCCGACGTCAATGCCGAGAAGAAAGAGAGACTCCGCCATGGCGGGAAGTTCTGTGAAAGCGGCTGCATCCCCGGCTTCCTCTGTTTTTTGTCTCACTGCGGGCTCCTTTGAGATGTCTTCGATCTCAAAGCGGAAGGCGCCATGGTCCCCCGGAAGCGCCCGGATGATCCGGTCGTTGACGTTGAGGCACTTTCCGAAGCCGGTCCTTTCCGCTTTGCTTCGGTCCGTCTGAAAATCCTCGCGCAGATTTTCCGCCACAGAAACCAGCTCCCTGTCGGACAGATCCACATAGATCCCTATTTTCAGCGCGCCGAGCGTGGAGAGGAGGTTATAGACAAAGGCCCGGACATAGGAAGCGGTGAATGCCCTCTGCTCCTCGTCCCGGGCTTCCGGAATCCTCAGGGGAAACACTTGTGTCTGCCCCTCATACAAATGCACGTGCACAAAAAAGCGTCTTGTACCTTCCTTCTGAAAAGCGCTCCGCACATCCGTTATATAGACCGGCTTGTCTTCCCTCGCGCTTTTTACAAATTGCTCAATTGATCTCATCTGCGTTTTCTTCTTTCTCCTTGTCAGGCAAATCTTCTTTCGGCGGCTCTTCCTTCGGCAGAGTATCTTTTGCCGGCTCCGCCTTCTCCCTTCGGATCTCCTCCAGCAGTTCGTCGATCTCCACCGTATACTTTCCCTGTTCGCCGGTGTCGAGACGGACCGTCACCTTGCGGCCGATCACTTCCTTTCCGGGATATTCCTCCAGCGCTCTGCTGCTGTAGGTCTCCTCCTTTCCCGTGACGGGATCTTTGTACCGGCACACAATATAGTAGGCGGTCTTTTCTCCCGCCGTCCGAAGGTTCCTTGTGACGCCGAGAACTTCCGCCGTGACCGTCTTTTCGCCCCCGGAAATAAGGGTGCGTTTTCCCCCGGGAAGCAGGTTCCTTCCGATCATGGAGCCTCCGGTGACGATCAGGATCGCGGAAGGAATGCTGAAAAGCGTAAAGGCCTTAGTGTCGCCGGTCCGAAGGCTGATGACGATCCCCACTGCCACAAGCGCAAGGCTTCCGAGAAGCAGGGCCGCGCCGATCAGTGTATCTTTCCCCAATCTGTTATTTCCGTCCATGATGTGAATTCTCCGATGCAATCCTTCTGCAGGATTTTATTATGCCAAAACTTCAGTTTGTGAATGTCTCATACAGTTCCACATGATCATAGATGCAGGGCCATCCGCCGGGCGCCTGGGCTGTCACGCAGATATAGTGGCCTCCGTCATCCGACACCTGGTAGCTGACGGCGCAGTTTCCGGCTTCATTGGTGAATCCGGTCTTTCCGCCGACGACCGTCCCGTGCGTGTCCTTGTCTTCGATCCGACGGAGGAACCAGTTGGAGATCCCGATCACTTCGGCGTCCTCGTCGAGGGACCTCGGGACTTCGTAGTACTTGCAGGAGAGAACTTCCCTGCACAGCTCGTTGTCTATGGCCGCCCGCATGATCGTCGCCATATCCAGCGCCGAACAGTAGTGGTCGTCATCGAAAGCCCCGACCACATTGGTAAAGTGCGCTGTATCGGAGATTCCCAGCTCCTTCAGCTTCTTGTTCATAAGGGCGACAAACTCTTCCTCCGAGCCGGCTGTGTACTCCGCGAGCGCAAGAGCCGCGTCCGCTCCCGAGGGAAGGATCGTCCCGTACAGAAGGCTTCGGATCGACGGCGTATCCCCTATGTCAAAACCCACCTGGGACATCTGGTTCGTGAACACATAGTCCGTGATCCCCGTGTGGATCTCATAGGTATCTGTGTCGAGCTTGGACGTATCGATATTTTCCACCGCGACAAGAAGGGTCAGGACCTTGGTCATGGAAGCCGGATTGATGGGCGTCTCGTAATCTCTTCCGGAAATGACCGTTCCCTTTTTGAGGTCGACGAGTACCGCGTATTCGCTGTCAAGATCATCCGGGACGCCGACCGTCTCCTTCGTGGTCTTAAAGTCATAGCTTTCGTTCAGCCCCTGGATCTTCCCGGCCTCTTCCTTTTCCTTCTTCTCCTCTGCCGCCTTTTTGGATGCCGCGAGGGCGCCCTCTTCCTCCGCCTTCTTGCGGGAGGCCTCTTTGTCCGCCTCTTCCGCTTTCTTGCGGGAGGCCGCCAGTGC
>DLYC01000224.1:4491-13447 GCA_003447895.1 Lachnospiraceae bacterium
GCCGCTTCCTCCGCTTTCTGACGGGAGTCAGCGAGCGCGGCTTCTTCTGCCGTAACTTCAAAGGCCGCCTGCTCCTCTGCCGTTTTTCGCGACGACGCGAGCGCGGCCTCCTGTTCCTTCACATTCCTTCTGTGGATGAGAAGCGCGGACACGCCGACGCACGCCGCGGCAGCGATCACGGCGCACAGAAGGATCATTCTCAGGCGGACCTGCCTCGACCTTCTTCTAAGGGCCGCTTCCCGTCTCTTACGCCTTTGTTTTCTCTCTCGGGCGGCCTGCCTGTCCGACTCCGTCATCTGCCGGTCTGCTCCGGCCGGCTTTCTGTTCCCGCCGGCATCCCTCCTGTCTGCGGAGGACGGACCGGTTCCGTTCCCGCGGCCGGCCTCTGCCGCCTTTGGGGTCTTTGTATCCTGATTATCCTGTATCTGAGCCATTGTGCCGATTACACCTTTTCCTGATTGACCTGTCTCCGGGAGTATGACGGGAGACTTCCCGCCTCTTTCAGATCTTTTTCCCCTGCTTCACTGCCGGTGCGATGGAGAGATCCGCCGCATAGTACGGGATCATCATCGCCTGGAAAGCGTGATAGAGATCCGACTTTCCGGGCCACACCGTGTTCAAAAGATTGTTGTGCCTGTCGAGCTGATGGAACCACGATCCGTTCACGTGATCCATGACTTTTTCATCGAGGTACTGCATAAAGGCCGCGTACTTGTCCGCGTACTTCTCTTTGCCGGTCAGATGATACAGGATCGCGGAAGTATTGATGGCCTCCGCGAGCGTCCAGTGCATGCGGTCGTGAACCACGGGCTTTCCCTCCCAGTCTGTCGTATAGACGATTCCGGGCTCTCCGTCCGAATTCCAGCCGTCCGAGATCGCGCGGTTAAAGAGATTCTCTGCGGCCTCTGTATATTTTGACGCCGCTTCATTGCCCTGCCCGTATGTGGAGAGCGCCCACTGGGTGATCAGGCGCGCCCACTCGATGCCGTGCCCGGGCGTCGCGCCATAGGGCTTGAACTGGTCGTCAGGCTTGTCCTTATTGCACTCAAGGTCCGGCGTCCAGTCGCTTGTAAAGTGCTCCGGGATCCGCCAGTCGTTTCCGGCCGCCCAGCTGAGCACATGGTCGATGATCCTTCCGGCTCTCACCCTGTACTTCTCATCGCCGGTCACATCCGCGGCCGCAAGGAAGGCCTCCACCGTGTGCATATTGGCGTTTATGCCGCGATAGCTGTCAAGGACAGTGAACTCCGTATTCCAGGTGTCACAGGAAAGGCCCTCTTCCTCGTTCCAAAAGCGCTGATCATAGAGCGCCAGCGCCTCGTCCAGGAGCTCTTTCGCGCCGGGGCGCCCTGCCAGGACCGCGCTCGACGACGCCAGGATCACAAACGCGTGCGCATAGCACTGCTTCCCCGGCAAAATATCGCCGTCGGCCGTTCTCCCGCTGTACCATCCGCCGTTTTCGGCATCGTGCAGCTCTCCCCGGAGACCTTTGAGCGCCGCGTCCACAAGTTCTTCGCTCCCGGGATGCCCGAGCATTGTTCCGATACTGTAGACATGGCACATCCTCGAGGTGATCCAGGTCTCGCGGCTTCTCTCCTTCCAGGGCGTTCCGTCATCGCCGAGATAGTAGGAGCCGCCTCCGGGCGAAGGGAATCTGTGCCCGAACGCGAGCAGAGACTCCGCGTTTTCTCTCAGAAAATCTCTGTTCTCCTGTGTGTCGATCTGATACTTCTTCGTGCTTCCCATGGTCCTTCCTCCTTTGTGCATGGTGGGCTCTTCGCACCGCCCTCTGTGCCCGGCGCGGGGCTCTCATGTCCCGGCTCCGGCTTATTTCATGAACCTGTCAATCGCTTCATTCATCTTCTCGATCGATGTGCGGTCATTCTCTCTGACCGCCTCCACAATGCAGTGCTCCATGTGCTGCTTCAGGATCAGTTTACCGGTGTTGTTGATCTCTGACTTTACCGCTGAAAGCTGGATCAGCACCTCTGAGCAGTCATCTCCGTTTTCCACCATCCTGCGCACTTTGTCAAGATGCCCCACGGACCGCTTGAGCCTGTTCACAATGGCCCGGATCTCCTCCGGGTTATGGGTGTGACTGTGATTGGTGTGGTGTCCTTCCCCGTCGTGGGTGTGGACATGGGTGCCGTCGTGGGTGTGGACATCGTTTGTATGATTCATATTCTCCTTCATGCCGAAGCTCCCTCCGTTTCTGTCAAATCTCCTGTGTCCCTGACAAGCTTTTTATAGAGAAACCAGCATATCACCGTGGAAAGAAGAGACCCCATCGGCGCCGCAAGACCCATCGGATACAAAGTCTTCGGGAACAGGACAGAGGCCAGATAAGCCCCCGGAATTCTCACAAGGACAATGGACGTAATGTTGTGCAGGAAGGAATACAGCGATTTGCCGTACGCGCTGAAGAACCCGCTGAAGCAGAACTGTATCCCGGCGATCATGCAGTCAAGGGAGTAGGACCGAAGGTACTGTCCGCCCAGCCGGACGACTTCGGGCTCATTGTGCACGAAGACGCCCACAATGTCATCCGCCGCGAACTGACAGATCACAAAGATCACGGCCCCCACACCGATACACACCGCAATGCCGTAGAAAAGGGCTCTTCTCGCTCGCTCGTGTTTGCCGGCGCCCATATTCTGCGCCGCGACCGCGGAGACGGTCGAGAGCATGGACGAGGGCACAAGAAACAGGAAACAGATGATCTTCTCGACAATTCCGACCGCCGCCGCAACATCGACGCCGCGGCTGTTGGCGATCGCGGTGATCACAAGAAAGGACACCTGGATGAGTCCCTCCTGGAAGGCCACCGGAACACCGATCCCGAGGAGCTGCCCCATATATCGGGAGTCCGGGCGCAGGTCTCCCTTACTCAGTGCCGGGCCGTTCTTACTTCTTACCAGATAAAGGAGCGCTGCCGCGACGGAAAACGCCTGGGAGCCGACTGTCGCGATCGCCGCGCCCGCGGCGCCCATCCCAAACGGACCGATCAAAAGATAGTCAAAGCCCACATTCACGAGCCCCGCGATCGCCACAAATACCATGGGGCTCTTCGTATCGCCCAGCCCCCGGAAGATACTGCTGATCACATTGTAGGCTGTGATAAACGGCACGCCGATAAAGCAGATGATCAGATACGTCCTCGCCTGCTGCAGGGCCTCCGGCGGTACCGCGAGAATCTTCAGGATCCCCCCTGTACAAATCAGGAGGACCGCTGTCAGGACCACTGCAAAAACAGAGAAAAGTGTGATCGAATTTCCGATAAATCCGGAGGATTCCTTCTCGGATCCCGCGCCGACGGAACGGCTGATACACACCGTTGTGCCCATCGAAAGGCCTACGATCACTACCGTGAGCATGTGCATGACCTGACTTCCGACCGCGACGGCAGAGACTGCTGCCGCTCCGTTGAACTGTCCGGTGATAAAAAGATCTGCCATCCCGTAAAAGGTCTGCAGGAAACTCGCGATCAGAAAGGGAAGCGCAAACTGCAGCATTTTCCCGAACAGACCGCCTTTCGTGAGATCTTTTGTCATATATAAAACCTGTGATTCCTTTCCGTCAGAAACCAAAACACCTTCCAGCGGAAATGTAAATCCGTTGGAAGGTGGAAATCATATCTGCCGCATCAGTAAAAAACGACAACCGGCATTCCGGTGCGCACATAATTGTAAAAAGCCGGTGCAACCGACGGGGGCAGGTTAATGCAGCCGTGTGAACCGTCATACTGATAGATATTGCCGCCAAAGCTCGATCTCCAGCTGGCATCGTGGAAGCCGCAGCCTCCGTAGAAGGGCATCCAGTAATCGACATGGGAAATATAGGAATACTGGCCGTTCGCCAAAAGCTGTCCCTTCAGGTCCGTATCCGTGTCCTTGTAGAGGATCTGGAAAACGCCGGTGGGCGTCCCTCGTCCTGCCGAGGGGAGACCGGATACACAGTCCGTATCCAGGACCATTTCTCCGTCGATATAGATCCATACATGCTGGCGGGACAGATTGGCTTCGATATAAGTGCCTCCGATCCCGCTTCCGCTCGAGTACTGCTTCTGGTAAAAATACGGCTCTCTCTCCTCGGACTCTCCGTCCCACAGAAGATTCCAGACTTCTTCTCTCTCCGTCGGTTTGTCCACGGAATAGCCGTAATCACCGCCGTCGACCTCAATATCTCCCACATTGGTGGCGTGGAAATTCCAGGTCTTGCCGACTGTGTTGACATTTCTGGCCAGCTCATCTACCCAGAATTCAATATTTTCTTCCCACTTGTCCTCATCCCTGTAGTAGTTGCCTTTGTCGTCAACGGAGAGCCAGCCGACTGTCGTCTCAGCATCCACAGTCATCTTCTCGCCGTCAGGCAGCTCCCAGGTGATGCTTCCTGCGAGCATTTTGTTGTAGCTGTCGCACTTTTCGACGATCTCTTTGTCCTTGGCGCGGACTTTGGGCGAAAGGTATGCGCCTTTGATGGACGCCACATCGATCGCGGTCTCCCCCTTGTTCACAGCTTCCCGCGCGGCTTTCTGTACGAGGGCCACCTTGATCGTGTCGCCTTCGACTTCCGGAATGATGTTGAAGGTCGTGCCCGTAAGCTCAATGTAAGCATTCTTGGGCCTAATCATATTGGATTCCTGAAGTTCGGGGAGCGCTCCGACGGCCTTTTCGAGCCGGTCCGGATCATAGGTCATATTCTGCTCCACCTGTCCGTCCGTCCTTCTGAAGAAGCACTTGTACCAGTGCTTGTGGTCCTGGGACCTGAGGATCTTGTCGACGCTGCCGTCGGGCTTTACCTTGTAGCCGATCTCGGTTCCGGAAATGGTCTCCTTGGAACCGTCCCGGAAAGTCAGGTCAAGCTGATAGCCCACAGACTTCTCAGACAGGATCTTCTCCACCTCCGGAGAAGTCATATTGCTGACGTCGATCCCGTTTATATACGTATTCTCGAGGAAGTGGGTCTCCGAGTAGACCATACCGTAATAGTAGCTGCCTCCGATGATGCACAAAAGCAGGAAAATCAGAAGAGGTGCTTTACTTCTGTGGCGCTTCTCCACATACACTTCCTCCTGCTGTACCGGCTCAGGTGCGGGCTCTGCCACAGGCTCCTCAGGCGCAGACTCTGCCACAGGCTCCTCCGGCACAGGTTCCGCCGGTGCGGGCTCTGTCACAGGCTCCTCGGCAGGTTCTTCCGCAACAGGCTCTTCCTGTCCAGGCTCTTCGACCGGTTCCTCTGGCGCAGGTTCCGCCACAGGCTCCTCGACCGGCTCCGCGGCACGCTCTTCCGGTGCAGGCTCCGCCACAGGCTCTTCCGCCGGTTCCTCCGGCGCAGGCTCCGCCGCCGTCTCTTCCACTACAGGTTCTTCCGTCACCGCCGGAACTGCTTCAGGCTCCTCGGCAGGAGTTTGTGTGCTTTCCGGCTCCCGTATGGGCTCTTCCGTTTCCGGAACAGCCTTTTTCTTTTTCCAAAAGAATATAGACATTTGTCTCTCCCAAAGTCTGCGGCAGAGCGGACGTCCGCAATCCGCTTCGCTGCCTGCTCATGAACCGCAGCCGCTTTCTACGCTCTGACGCGTCAGATGATTCCCAGAATAAAGACCAGGATCACGATAAACGGCAGGACATATGTTACGTAAGGCCTCATCCATTCTCGGACTTTGGCGCCTTTTCCCTCATTCGCTTCCCTGACAAAGTTGTCCCATCCCCATCCGTAGCGGCTCGAGCAGAACAGTACGAACAGGAACGCGCCGATCGGAAGGATATAATTGCTGACGAGCAGGTCCTCGAAGTCAAGTATCGAGGAGCCGGGGCCCAGCGGCTGAATGCCCGAAAGGACATTGAATCCGAGCGCGCAGGGAAGCGAGAGCACTAACATGATCAGAATGTTCAGGTAACCCGCTTTTTTGCGGCTCCAGCCAAACTGGTCCATGCACATTGCCATAATATTTTCAAATACGGCCAATACAGTGGAGAAAGCCGCGAAAGTCATAAAGACGAAGAAAAGGCTCCCCCACAGTCTGCCCATCTTCATGTTATTGAAGATATTGGGAAGCGTGATAAAGATCAGGCTCGGGCCGCTGTCAGGCTGCACGTTGTAGGCGAAGCAGGCCGGGAAGATGATCAGTCCCGAGCAGATCGCGACAAAAGTATCAAGAAGAATGACATTGATCGACTCTCCCATAAGAGCCTGGTCCTTGTCGATGTAACTTCCGAAGATCGCCATAGAACCGATTCCGATACTCAGTGTGAAGAAGGCCTGGTTCATGGCGTTTGCGATCACCTGGAAGATTCCGATCTCAGACGCTCTCTCCACGCTCGGAAGGAGGTAGAACTCAAGGCCCTTGCCGGCACCGGGAAGGAAGATACTGTTGACGGCCAGAATGACCATGATCACCAAAAGGGCGATCATCATGACCTTCGTCACTTTCTCAAGGCCGTTCTGAAGGCCCTGGGCATTGACGAAGAATCCGAGAAAGACGACGATCGCCATGCATCCGACCTGGAGGGCCGGATTCGCAAGACCGGCTCCGAAGGCTTCCGCCACCTGTTCCGAATTCAGGTTCTCAAAGCTTCCTATCGCCGTTCTGACAAAATACTGAAGCATCCAGCCTGCTACAGTGGAATAGTACATCATGAGCAGGTAATTTCCCACCATGCACAGGATACCGTGGAGATGCCACTTGGATCCTTTGGGCTCCAGTTCCTGATACATCTTGACCGGGCTCTTCTTCGAGGCGCGTCCCATCGCGAACTCCATTGTCATGGCCGGAAGGCCCAGAATGATCAGAAAGAACAGGTAGACCAATACGAAGATCCCTCCTCCGCTCTGTCCGCAGAGATAAGGAAATTTCCACACATTTCCGATGCCGATCGCGCATCCCGCGCTGATCAGAATAAAACCCAAACGACTTCCCAGTTTTTCACGCTGCATTCTCAGTTACTCTCCTTGTCATCCGTATTCTGGCCGGATTCCTCTTTCTCCGACTCCTTTTTGTCCGATTCGCTTTGGTCGGATTTCTTTTTTTTCGAGGTCTCATCGGCAGCTTTCTCCGTGTTTTCCGCCGCTGTCGATCCCGTCTCCGATTCGCTTGCGATCTCCGCAGTGGATCCTGTGACGGCAGCCCCGGCCTCCCGGCTTCCTCCGGCTTTCCCTTTTCGCAGCTGATAGACGTACACTATGCAGAGAATTACGATCAGTACGACGATCACAAGATAAACCATTGCTTTTTTGCTGATTCCGACCTGTTCCTGAATGTCCTCTGCTCCGTTCGAAGCCTTTTTAAAAAACGCACTTCTCTCGGCGGCTTCCCGATCAATCATTTTTTAATTTCCTTCTTTCCATCAATTTCCGAAAAGTAAACACGGGCTTTTCGTACCCTTAGTCTAGTATTGTACCATGAACCGCGCATTTCACACTATTTTTTTTCTGTTTTTGGCGTTTTCAGTGCAGAAACCGTCGTCTTTAGGGCATTTCCGCGCCGGAATCCTGCGCTTTCCCATCCTCTGTCCTTGCCAGAACGGCTTTCAGCTCTTCCTCCGTAAAGGTGTATTTTTTGCCGCAGAACTGGCACACGACCTCGACAGGCTCGCCCTCGTCCACGATCTTCTGCATCTCCTCGCGTCCCAGAAGGACCAGCGCCCTCTCGTAGCGCTCTTTGCCGCAGCCGCAGCGAAATTCCACGGGAGACTTGTCGGTGATCTCAAAATCCAGCCCCGCCAGGACCTTTTCCAGCATTTTCTCCGGGGTATCCCCTGAGGAGAGCATCTTTGTGACCGGCTCGATGGAGGACAGGTTCTTCTCGAGGGCCGCGATCGTCTCCTCCTGCGCAAACGGCATGAGCTGGACGATGAAGCCGCCGGCTTCGAGCACGCAGTTGTCCTTGGTGTTTACAAGAACGCCCAGTCCGACTGAGGACGGGATCTGCTCGGATACCGCATAATAATAAGTAATATCTTCGGCGATCTCTCCTGTCTGGATCGCGGTCTGTCCCACGTAAGGGTCTTTGAGTCCCAAGTCCCGGATCACGGTGAGGGTGCCTCTTCCGACGCCGCCGCCGACGTTGAGGTGCCCGACCGCGTTGTTGGGAAGATATACCTTGGGGTTGTCCACATATCCCTTGACGCCGCCGTGGTTGTCCGCCGTCACGAGGATCCGCCCGAGCGGTCCGTCTCCGTCGATCTGGATCGTGATGAGGTCCGTGGGGCCTTTCAGCATATCGGCCATCATGAGCGCCGCGCTCATTGTCCTTCCGAGGGCAGCCGTCGCGATCGGCGACAGATCGTGTGCCGCTCTCGCGTACTCGGCGATATCCCTGGATGTCACGGCAAAGGCGCGAACCTGCGCGTCAGCTGCCGTAGCTCTGATCATGTAGTCCATGTTATGTTGTTTCTCCTTCTTTTGTCTCAGGACTCTTTCGCGTGTCCTTTCGCGCCGCGCGGGGGTCCGGCTCCCAGGTCCTGTCGCTGATGATAAATCTCGGCCGTCCCTTTGTCTCCAGATAGGTCTTTCCTACGTATTCCCCGATCACGCCAAGGCTCAGAAGCTGTATGCCGCCAAGGAAACAGATGATACAGGTCATACTGGCCCAGCCCGCCACGGTCTTTCCCAGAATGTGCGCGATCAAAGACCACAAAACGCCGGCGAAACTGATCAGGGCAACGAACATGCCCAGTCCCGTGATCAGGTGGATCGGCTTTATGCTAAGACTCGTAATTCCGTCAAAGGCAAGGCCCAGCATCTTGCGGAGAGGATAGTGGCTCTCTCCCGCCATCCGCTCCTTCCTGCTGTAATAGACGCTGGTGCTCTTAAAGCCGACCATGGGGAACATTCCCCGAAGGTAGAGGTTTACCTCTTTGAAATTTTCAAATTCCCGAAGGACCCTGGCGGAGACCAGCCGGTAATCCGCGTGATTGTACACGACCTCCGCGCCAAGGCTCTCCAGAATCCTGTAATA
>DLYC01000031.1 GCA_003447895.1 Lachnospiraceae bacterium
TGGGGAACAGGATCATTTTCAAAATATAGCAAATCATAAAGATCGTTCCGAGCGCCATGATCAGGTAGCGGAGCCACACAAAGCCAAGACCGCCGTAGACATTGCCCAGTGTCAGAAAACTCAGGAAGGTCGCAATACAAGGTACCGGAATTTTTTCCAAACGACTCATCTTTCCCTCTCTCCTTTATTCGTAATAGAATTCATAAGTGTTGTCTCTGATATGGAAGAAATCCGAGTAGTCAATATCAAACAGAGGCTTCTTTACCTTTCGCACATCGATCTTTCTCGCGATCATCTGCTGCAGGACGCCGCCGTACGCGAGGTCCCCCTGGAGCAGGGCGCCGATGATCTTTCCGTCCTGGTGGACGATCTTCTTGTAGACGTCCCCCTTCTCATAGGTCTCCGCCTTGATGCTCTCATCCGCGGGATCCGGATTCACGTTTCCGAGCGACATCGTGCTGATGTCAAGGAATCGCATCGTGGATTTACTCGCGAAGAAATCGGTCATCTTCTCGCTGTAACCCGCCATGTTCGCCGCTGCGATCATGCCTTCCTTGACCGCCACGGGCCAGATCGGGCTAAGGCCTGACACGTCGCCCGCGCCGTAGATATCGGGGTCGCTCGTCTTTCCGGTCTCGTCGTAGACAAGGCCGAAGCGCGAGAGCTCAAGGCCGCTGTCCTTAAGGAACTCCACGTTGGAGCGGACACCCGCCGTGACCACGAAGAAGTCACAGGGGATCACGGTCCCGTCGCTAAGGATCACTTCCGTGATCTCATGCTTGTCATTGACCGTGACTTCGTTGACGCCCACCCCGTAGTGCTGCTCGACGCCGCGCGCCGCGAAGGCATCGATATAGGCCTTCGCCGCCCTCTGGTCCAGCTGCTTGTTGAGGAGCCAGCCGGCAAAGTCGCAAAGGACCACCTTGACGCCCAGTTCCAGGAAACCGGTTGCACAGTCAATGCCGACAAGGCCGGAGCCCAGGACGACAATATTTTGGCACTTCTTCGCCACTTCCTTCAGGACTTCGATGTCGTCGATGTTGCGAAAGCCGATCATATTGGGAGAGCCGGCCATATTTTTGATGGGCGGGAAGAATGTGTGGGAGCCGGTCGCGATCAGAAGCTTGTCGTAGGAGACCGCCTCATTGCCGTCCAGGAGCACTTCCTTCTTCTCCCGGTCGAGGCCGACGGCCTCTCTGCCCTTCATCCAGTCGACCTTGTAGAGCGTCTCAAAGTCCTTCTCCACAAAGCGGAGGCGCTCGATGGATCTCTTTCCGGCCAGGTACTCGTGGAGAATGCAGCGGGAATAGATGTCCTTGTCCTTGGAGATCAGGACGATCTCGCAGTCCTTGTCCAGTCTGCGGAGCTCTCTGATGGCATTGACGCCTGCCGCGGAGGAACCGATGACAACATACTTCATATCATTTCACCTCCTCGAGAGTAATGGCATGCATGGGACATTTCTCCACGCACATGGGATTGGCGGTCTTCCCGTCCTCGCTTCTGTGGACGCACATATTGCACTTCATGATCTCGCGGAAGTGAATGCTGTCCGGCTTTAGGATTCCGAAAGGACAGGACATGACGCACATGTAGCAGCTCGCGCACTGGTCCTTGTCGTAGGTGACATAGCCGGTCTCCGGATTCTTCTTCATAGCGCCTGTCATGCAGGTGTATACACATTCCGGATGCTCGCAGTGACGGCAAAAGATAGGCGCAGGCCGGGTCTCGCTGTCGATCACGACGCGGTTTCTCGCGTCTCCGCTCTCCGTCTCATGGCTGACCACGCACGCTGTCACGCATGTGAGACATCCGATGCAGCGGCTCCGGTCAATTTTGATTCTATACATAAATTACCTCCCTGCCTTCCGGCATCAGATCTTCTCAAAACGGCAGATACCGCCCTTGTAGTTGGGCTCTCTGGAGTACTTGTCATAGTTGGAAGGGGTCAGCTTGTTGCACTCAATGTAGTGGATCGGCGCGTAGAGCTGGTTGTAAGGGACATTGTCCGTGATCTTGACGAAGAAGTCTGCGTTCTGCCCGTTTACGGAGTAGACGCGGATCTTGTCCATCTCATGAATTCCGTTCTCCTTAGCCTGCTCCGTATTCATGTACAGATAGGCCTTATGCAGGGAGACGTCCTCGACGAACTTGACTTCCTTGGTGCGGCTCTGCGTGTGCCACTGTCCGACTGTTCCGCGCCCCGTGTTGAACACGATCGGGAACTCCTCACCAGGGACAAACGGATTGGGGAGGGGCTCCTCAAACATAAAGTTTGCCCTCTGATCGGGCGTAAAGAACTTTCCGTCCGCGTAGAGCCTTCTCTCTTCCTCTGAGAACTCCGCCTCTCTTCCCTCGGGATAGGGCCACTGTCTTCCGTGGGAGCCGGTCAGCTCATCCCACTTCACGCCGCTGAAGTCGCAGGGTTTTCCCTTGGAGATCTCGCGCAGCATGTCGAAGCACATTCTGGGGGTCTCCCACTTCTCAATGGCCTTGCCCATTCCGAGCGCCTTGGCGACGCCGAGGATGCACTCGTAATCGGAGATCTCATTCTCCCCGCGGGGAAGGACCTGCCGCATCGCGGAAAGCCTTCTCTCGAGGTTTATATAGGTGCCTTCCTTCTTGAT
>DLYC01000281.1 GCA_003447895.1 Lachnospiraceae bacterium
AAACACCCATGTCCGCATGTGTGAATTTGTCTCTCATTACTTTACGAGCCGTCTTGACCTCTTCGGAGATGATCGGCTTGTTTTCTTCCTTGGTATAATCGGTAAACAGATCCGCGACCTGCTCTTTGTTCAGATGAAGAGCGGGCATGACCATGTGTACCGGTGTGTTGCCCTCGAGCGCGATGATGAATTCACCGAGGTCGGTCTCCTGTACGAGGACGCCGTCGTCGCCGAGGATCTTGTTCATGTGAATTTCTTCGGAAGCCATGGATTTGGACTTCACGATGGTTTGGACACCTTTTTCCTTGACCAGGTTTCGGACAAACTCGATCGCATCGTCCGCACTGGTTGCATGGAAGACGTGGCCGCCGCGAGCCGTGCAGTTCTTTGTGAACTCCTCGATCATCTCATCGATGTGATCGGCCGCATACCCCTTGACTCTGCGGATGTTCTCGCGGGTCTCTTCAAAGTCAACGCCTTCATATGATTTCAGTCTTCTCTCGGGATATGTCTCGCAGAACGTACCCAGTGTCCTGCCAAGCGTCTTGTTGCTGAGAGCAGACTTTATTTCCTGCTTTAAAGCTTCATTTGCCATACTGCTGCCTCCTTTCCCCTAATCGACCTGAATTTTCTGTTACACATCGTTGATCACAACGATCGAAAGCTTCAAAGGTCCGTGTACACCGACCGTGCTCACGCACTCGATGTCAGCCGTACGGCTCGGTCCCGTGATAAAGCCCACGAAGGCAGGAAGAGTTTCCAGTGAACAGAGTTTGTCGAACATAGCGTCATAATCGTCCACCAGGGTGGAGAGTCTGACTACCGCGATACAGTACTCGGGCATGATCGCCGTGATCCTTGCATCGACATTATCGCTCAGCTGGACAACACTGCCGAGATCGGCAATTCCGCACTGAGCCTCAAAGACACCGCCCTTTGCCGTTTCCGCATGCAGCCGGATGTGGTCGGTAAAGACTTCGATGCCTGCATCCGCAAGGGCCTTGGAGAGGCCGATCTCTTCAAGAAGCGGTGACTCGCATACACACGCGGAATTCACCCCTGCTTCTTTGTAGGCTTCTGCAATAATGCCTGCGGCATCGGCCTTGTCGGCCAGCCAGCTGTTTCCATTCACTGCCTGCAGATTCTTTTCGAATCGCTCATACAGCACATTTACAGCTCCCATTGTCGCACTCCTTTCTTCATATATAATGTACAAAATAACTATAGTCTGCATATTCAATTTTACCGTTTTTACCAACAGCTTTCAATAGATGGAGCCTATCGGCCCGCAATTTTGTACAATTTCTCTGGGAATATGAAGGAATTAACTATCAATAATACCGAATAGAATTGGCTGTCCCTATAAGTGGTCCGACCGGCAGGAAGGCCTGCCCTCTGTTTGACCTAAGAGGCGGAATCGGGTTAGACTATCAGCATAAGATACAATAAAAGCTTCCGGTGTTTTACAAACGCCTTTGCAGACCTTAGCAATGGAAAGGAGAAAGAGCATGGCAACCGTTGATGAACTCGTCAAGCAGTATGAGACAGATGAAGCCCTTCGGAAAGAGGTCGCCGAGATCGTGGCGGACGGAAAGATCACCCTCATGGAGTTTATGCATTTTGCCAGAAAACACAAAGTGAAAGTCTCGATCGAGGATCTTCCCAAGTACACGGAGCAGGCGAAGAAGCTGGGATTTATTAAGTAAGGTTAAACTATAAAGCCCCCCGCGCCCCAAATGCTTTGCATTATACATTGGGGCAAAATACATAAGCGGGGAAGGCTGCCGGGAGACAAATCACTATGATCATCACGACACTGGAAGGAGTCGGGATATCCTTCGGGGATACCGATCTTTTGCAGAATGTTACACAGGGAATCGAGGACCGCGACAGGATCGGCGTGATCGGCATTAACGGGACGGGAAAGTCCACGCTTCTCGCGATCATCGCGGGCGCGCTGGAGCCGGATGAGGGGAAGATCATCAGGAGAAACGGCCTCAAGATCTCCTATCTGCCGCAGAACCCGGTCTTTGACGCCGGGCAGACGGTTCTGGAAAATGTGGTGCAAAATATTGACCAGGACCGGGAGTTCTGGAACGTGCAGGGAGAGGCAGCCGCCATGCTGCTAAAGCTCGGGATCGAAGATCCTTCCGTTATGCCGGATACGCTGTCCGGTGGGCAGAGAAAGAGAGCCGCACTGGCAGCGGCGCTTCTTACGCCGAGCGACCTTCTGATTCTTGACGAGCCGACCAACCACCTGGACCACGAGATGATCGAGTGGCTGCAGGAACAGCTGTCCGCCTATAAGGGCGCCCTGATCATGATCACGCATGACCGGTACTTTCTCGACGAAGTGACGAACGTGATCTGGGAGATCGACCGGGCCAATGTGTACAGTTATCCCGGGAACTATGAGAAATACCTGCAGACGAAGCAGGAGAGGCTGGATTTTGCCCTGGCTGCGGAGAGAAAGATGGCGGCCCTCTACAAGCAGGACCTGGCATGGATGATGCGCGGGGCGAGAGCACGGTCGACCAAGCAGAAAGCCCACATCAGGCGCTTTGAGGCGCTCCGGGACAGGGAGAAGATCGCCGAGGAGAGAAATGTGCTCCTGGAGTCGCTTCCGTCCAGAATGGGGAACAAGACCATCGAGGTGAGTCATCTGGCCAAGAGCTACGGCGACAAGTGCCTGTTCCGGGACTTCTCCTACACGTTTTTACGAAACGACAGGATCGGGATCATCGGGCCGAACGGCTGCGGAAAGTCGACGCTCCTGAAGATCCTGACAGGTGAGATCCTGCCGGATGAAGGCACTGTGGAGACGGGACAGACGATCCGGATCAGCTATTTTGGCCAGGAGAACGAGGCGCTGCCCGACTCCGGCACGGTGATCGAGATGGTGAAGGACCACGGGGAGTATGTGCGCACAGCCGACGGGCTGATCACCGCGTCGGCCATGTGTGAGCGCTTTCTGTTCGAGGGGAGCAGGCAGTATACGCCGATCGCGAAGCTGTCCGGCGGAGAGAAGCGGCGGCTGTACCTCCTGCGCGTCCTGATGGAGGCGCCCAACGTGCTGATCCTGGACGAGCCCACCAATGACCTCGACATCCAGACGCTGCAGATCCTGGAGGACTATCTGGATCACTTCTCGGGGATCGTGATCGCGGTCTCCCACGACCGGTATTTCCTGGACAGGGTCGTCAACCGCATCTTCAGCTTCGAGGGGGACGGACTTCTTCACCGGAGTGAGGGCGGCTACGAGGAGTATCTGGCGCGCAAGGAAGGTTTGGATAAGGAAGGACTGGATCTTGAGCCGGCAGCAGAGAGCGCCGGGGCGGAGCCGAAGCCGGAGGCGTCCAAAAAGGGAAAGAAGTACAGGGCATCGGAGCCCCGAAAGCGCCTGACTTTCTCGCAGCAGCGGGAATACGACACGATCGAGGGCGTGATCGACGAGCTGACGGAGCAGTCGCAGAAGCTGGAAGCGGAGATGGAACAGGCCGCCACAGACTATGTAAAGCTCAGGGAGCTCTCGGAAGAAAAGCAGAAGGTAGACGCGGAGCTGGAGGAAAAGCTCGAGCGCTATATTGAGCTGCAGGAGCTGGTGGAGAGCTTCGGAGAGTAGGCGCGCCCGTCGCTTTCGGCTTCAGCGGTGGACTGCCGCCTGCAGCGGAGCCCCGGCGCACGGTGGGCCCGGGATTTGTTGAAAGGGAAAGGAGACTGTAATGGCAGGAAAATTCCGCTTATGCGGTATCGGAACCAGAATTTTGGAAATTTTTCTTGCATCGAGCACCGTGATCACCCTCTGCCTGGTCTGGTTTGGCCTCATCAGGCGCACATGGAACTTCAGCGCAAATCCGGCGGCCTGGATCGCCGCCGCGCTGATCGTGATCCTCGCAGAGCTGGTGCTGTTCTGGGTCGGCATCTCCCTGGTCTATTTGACCTCTGTCCAGCTCGGGATCCGGCGAAGGATCGTCGGGATCGCATGCGGATGGATCCCGATCCTGAATCTGATCGCCCTGATCGGCATCATCCGGACCTGCCGGGAAGAAGTAAAGCTGGAGACAGCGCTGGCCCTTCGCGACCAAAAGAGAGAGAGCCGGAAGGTCTGCCATACCAAATATCCGATCCTTCTTGTGCACGGGGTGTTTTTCAGGGATTTTGAACACCTCAACTACTGGGGGCGAATTCCGGAAGAGCTGATCAAAAACGGAGCGACGATCTTCTACGGCGAGCACAACAGCGCCGCGGCCGTAAAGGACAGTGCAGTGGAGCTGGAGAAGCGAATCAAAAAGATCGTGCAGGAGACGGGGTGCGAAAAAGTCAACATCATCGCCCACTCCAAGGGCGGGCTCGATTCCCGCGCGGCAATTTCGCTGACGTCTGCGGGGGCTTATGTGGCGTCCCTGACAACGATCAACACGCCGCACCGGGGCTGTGAGTTCGCGGACTACCTTCTCAAGGAGATTCCCGAGTCGCAGCAGAAGATGATCGCCCACAATTACAATACGGTGGCGGCCAAGCTCGGAGACAAGGATCCGGACTTTCTCGCGGCGGTCTATGACCTCACGAGTGAGAACTGCAAAAAGAGAAACGAGGTCGTCCTCGATGACCCGAACGTCTTTTATCAGTCCGTCGGATCGGTCCTGAAGGGGGCCTCGTCGGGGCAGTT
>DLYC01000175.1:0-2387 GCA_003447895.1 Lachnospiraceae bacterium
GCGTCTTCGCATGCGGCAACGTCCTGCATGTGCATGACCTGGTCGACTATGTATCCGAGGAAGCGACCCGTGCCGGCGAGAACGCGGCAAAATATGTCCAGAACGGCTGCAAGGACCAGGAAGGCGGCAACATCATCCAGCTCAAGGCTGTCGAGGGCGCGCGCTACACCGTTCCCTGCACGATCAATCCCGAGAGAATGGACGATCTGCTCACCGTCCGTTTCCGCGTCGGCGCAGTCTTCAAAGACTCTTATGTCAGTGTCTATTTTGACGACGAGCGCGTGATGCACAAGAAGAAGAGAATCATGGCTCCCGGCGAGATGGAGCAGGTAATCCTGCAGAAGAAAAAGATCGCCGAGAAACCGGATCTTAAGACCATCACCATTAAGATTGAGGCGGAATAAGGAGGCAGAATATGGAAAAGAGAAATCTTACATGTATCGGCTGCCCCATGGGCTGCCAGATCACAGTTGAGTTCGAAGGCGAGGAAATCTTCAGCGTGACAGGAAACACCTGCGCGATCGGCGACAAATATGCCCGCCAGGAAGTTACACATCCCGAGCGCACCGTCACCTCCACAGTCGTGGTCGTGGGCGGCGCCAAGGAGAGGACCAGCGTCAAGACCAGTTCCAACATTCCCAAGGACAAGATCTTCCAGTGCATGGAAGAGATCAACAAAGTCCGCGCGCAGGCGCCCCTCAAGATCGGTGACGTCGTCGTGAAGGATGTATGCGGAACCGGTGTCGATGTGATTGTCACCAAGAACTGCGAGATTGCGTAAGCATCGCGAGACTGCGTAAGCGTTGCGGGACTGCAATAAGCATCGCGAGACGGCGTAAGTATTGCGGCACGCAGCGGCAGTTCATAAACGTGAACAAATAAAGGGTCTGATCGCCCGTTTGGGCGGTCAGGCCCTTTTTTATGGCTTTTCTTATAACCGCTTCGATGATATAATCGGTGCATCAATGTTCCGGTGAAAGGGAGGAATCGCACATGGAAAAGTTTGGCTTTAATCAGCTTGTGTTTGAGAAAGGAGCCGGTAAGATCTTCTATACTTTGAACACTTTTTCAATGCCGGCCATGGTATTCGGTGTTCTGGAGATCGCCTTGATCAATTCAGGCGGGCTGACACAATTTGCCGACTATCCGGACTGGGTCAAGATCATGTTCTTAATGATCACCGTTGTCTATGTGATCCCAAGCCTCTTCATTTTCCCCACGGCATGGATGCTCCGCTCGTGGAGAAAGAGCGCTCTCCAGAACAACTACATTCTGATCGGCAGCAAATCGCTGGAATATCATATGCTCGCCAATACGCTCGGTGACATGCGTGAAAACATCTACGTCGCAACCCAGATCAAGAAAGTGGAAGAGACCAGGAGCAACATGATCATCAAGGGCAATATCGTGGAAAAAGCGACAGGAAATAAGAGCGATGAGCTCAAGATCCCGATTGCCTTCGACGGCATGGATAAGATCAAGAGACTGGCGAGGTACAGATGAGTCTGCGGGTCGCAGGGAAGACAGACTCGGGAAGTTATTACAAGGAAAGCAGGAGCAGGGATCAGGAAGCAGGCGGAGAAAACATTCACACAGGGGGGATAGATGAATCAGATGGAAGGAAAAAGAAGCTTTACGATTGAGGACTGGGATGCGCCTGTCTATATCGGTGCGGAGGAACTTCGTCATGCACTGGCACACATGGGGCTGGAGAACAAGATCATTCAGGCATTCAGACTTTTGGACTATTCACAGGTTCTGCTTCCTGAGTGGGAGGACCCGGACGAGGATGTGATGATCCCGGCTTTCGCGGCGCTTTCCAGCCCGCTGATCATTCTCTTTACTGATGACACAAGACTTGAAATGTTCATGCAGGATCAATCTGTATTCAGGCTTTCGGTCAACAGGATTCCCAGGGAAGCGATCCGCGATGAAGTGACCCACAACACGCTGGACCGCCTGTTCTCCCGAGCAATCGGAACCTCCATCGTTTTCACGGAAGTCCAGGTCACGGAGGACTACCCCGAGATCGCAGAAGGATATACAGAGCGCTTCCGGAACCAGAAGGAATTTATTGATTCGGTGCTGTTCTGCCTGGACTCCGGGGATGCGCTGGAATTGTATTCCTGGGGCAAGAACGGAGAAGTCGATCTTCTGGATGAGAGCGGAAATATTATTATGATCGGAATGAAGGATTTCCTGGGGTGAAGAAAGGCTGGTTTACCGATCCCTGGCGGTAACAAGATTGGTGGTAGGAAATTCAGAAAACGGGGCTGTCGCTTAGCGGCAGCCCCGTTTAGTATGTTGAGATTTGAGATTTTCAGTGGCCTTTGCCACCGAGATTATCAGCAAGTGGGGGGCGTCAGAGCCTGAGTCGCTTTTCAGGC
>DLYC01000175.1:2500-3716 GCA_003447895.1 Lachnospiraceae bacterium
ATTTGCGAGATTCGGTGGCATACCACCAAGATCGTCAGCAAGTGGATTTTCGTCGGAGGTTTTTCAGAAATCTTTCCACCAGGAAGGACTTTAGGGATTATTTCGTCGGAGATTAAAGCAAGTGCCTTCCACCAGGAAATTCTTTTGAAGACTTTTCGTCGGAGCAAGAAGCTGGATTCCTTCCACCGAAAATTCTCTTATTGAGTTTTCTGGTGGAGGAGGTGGAGACTGAGGCTCCGACAAAATGTCGATATTTACAAGTTTCGGTGGCATGCCACCAAGATTGCCATAAAGCGGATTTTCGTCGGAGCCAGAGTCGTTCTTTCAGGCTCCGACGAAATGTCAATATCAACAAATTTCGGTGGCATGCCACCAAGTCGCTCCAAGAGCGCCCCTGGAGTACCCTCCAGGGGCGTGCAAGTGTACAATCACCGGAAATAATCAACAAGCCGCTCCAAGAGCACCCCAAGTGTACCCCCCAGTATCTTCCAAGGGCACCGAAAGGTATATCCCATCAGGAATTACGATTAAATGGCAATTAGATGATAAAGTCTTATAAAAAAGTAAAAATCCGGCTGAAGGCCGGATTTTACGGGTTGGCCACAGGACGCCACAACAGGTTGGGCCCAGGGCTCCACATTTTCAAATGCAGAAGCTCCGTTTTAATAGTTTTGTTATTGTTGTTCGGCACTGAGCCTGGTGGTGATCCAGTAGGCGCCCATGCTCTGGCCGGGCTCTTCTGTGACGTCGTCGTTAAGATATTCCGCAAGGATGGGAGAGAGGGAAGCGGCATTCCATTTTTTGGCTTCCTGGACGGAACTGTATTCTATTTCCGCATACCAGAATTCTGTCGGAAGTCCTTCATCGACGTGGTTGACTTCCAGCTTGAGGCCGTCCGGCAGCTGATAGGTTCTGCGGATTTTGGGGATGAGAGGGAGGCCGATCAGGTCTTCCAGTTCCAAAAATTTGTCCTTTGCGATGTCCATCTCAATCTCTTTGCGGACGAGGCCGGCGCCGGATTTGAAACAGAGGACGTAATCTGTTTGGCCGCCGGAGGTTGCCTCTTCGCGGATGCGGACGGTGGGGCGCACACTGACATAGCCCTGCCGCATACTCTGTTCATAGAGCATCTCGAGGCCAAGCTCGGCCGGCGGCCAGTTGTCAACCATCCATTTTCTTTCTATTTCCATTCTTACCTCCCTGTCGAAGCGCTTTG
>DLYC01000175.1:3836-13219 GCA_003447895.1 Lachnospiraceae bacterium
CTGTCTATGTGATTCAGGACTTGTCGCAGCTTTCTGCAGTGATTATAATCTGTTATTGACCAATATACAAATGATTACGAAAACATGAGCAAAAGAATCCGGAAGAGTGAGCAAAAAGAACCCGGAAACAAGTGCAGACAGACCACAGAAAACGAGAGCGAAATCTATGGAAAAGATACAGAAATCCAAGAGGCCGGGAAGGCTTCACTTACTTGATACGATCAGGGGCCTTACGCTGGTGAGTATGATCCTCTATCATGCCTGCTGGGACGCGGTCTATATTGTGGGCGCGAACTGGCCCTGGTACAACAGCCGCGGGGGCTATCTCTGGCAGCAAAGCATCTGCTGGACTTTTATCCTGCTCTCCGGGTTCTGCGTTCCTTTGTCCAAAAGGCTTCTGAGGAGGGGGCTTGTGGTTTTTGGCGCAGGGGCGCTGGTCATGCTGGTGACGGGAATCGTGCTGCCGGAAGCCAGAGTTGTATTTGGCGTTTTGACGCTGATCGGATCTTGTATGCTTCTTATGATCCCGGTGAGGAGAGCGCTCGGGGACGCCGCGGACAAGAGGGGCGTGGCAGTGGCCGGATTTGTACTCAGTTTCGCGCTCTTTGCGCTGCTAAAGGATATCAATTCCGGGATGATCGGAACGGGGATGCTGCACAGGATCGTGCCGGCCTTTCCGCTGTGGACGGTTTCGGTGCCGGCCGGGCTGTACAGGAATCTTTTGACGGCGTATCTGGGATTTCCGCCTGCGGGGTTTTATTCCACCGATTATTTTTCTCTGCTTCCCTGGAGCTTTTTGTATCTGAGCGGATATTTTCTTCATTTTATCTTCAAACATGCGGGTATACTGGACTTGGAGATCATGAAGAAGGGCATCAGGCCGTTTTCCTTTATGGGGAGAAACTCCCTGATCATCTATCTTTTGCATCAGCCGGTCCTGTATCTGTATGTGCTCGTGTACGAGGCGGCGCTCGGCAGATGACGCCGTGAACCCCATTCCGGGCAGGCGCCCGAAAAGGAGCCAAAAACCAGAATCCGGGCAGGCACCGGAAATCCGCCGGAAGGAAGGGCGCCACAGGGTGTTCTTGAGAAAAACGGCCGGATAGTGTATAGTAGGCATAGTTTAACGTAAAGAGAATGTAAAGTCTCGGGCTTCAAACACTGCCGGCTGCGGAAGCGGACCGGTTTCGGATTGGGAATTTTTTATGGATATAAGGGAAAACAGCCTTTGGTACAGACTGAAGGAAAAGCTGATTCCCATTCTTCTGGTAATTGTGATTGGTATACTGATCTGGGTTGCCTTTGGAAATATGATCCCCGGACTCATCCCTCTATTGAGAGAAGGAGATGGGAAGAAGATTGCGGATTATCTTGCCCGGGAGAGGGGCATCAAGGGCGTCATCGCAGTAATTCTCCTGCAGGCCATACAGGTGGTCAGTATCGTGTTGCCGGGAATGGCGATTCAGGTTGCGGCAGGCCTGATCTATGGGTGGCTGCCGGGATTTCTTATGTGCTATTTTGGGTTTGTTGTTTCTAATTGGCTTGTTTTCCTTTTCGCCCGGAAAATGGGAAGCGGGAGGCTCAGGGAAGTCTCCATGGGAAAGACGAGCCAATGGCTTATGGAGAGGCTTCGCGGCACGAAGCCGCAGTTTATGGTTGCGATTGCAAGTATGGTGCCGGCGATCCCGAACGGGATCATTCCTTTTGTTGCGGCCAAGACGGATATCACGGCCAGGCAGTTTGTCACTTCGATCGCGACGGCCTGCTGGCTCCAGATCCTGACATCCTGTATGGCGGGGCAGTTTATCATTCAAGGCAAATGGATGTTTACGTTCCTGGCGATCGCATTCCAGTGTGTGGTGATCGTGATCATTTTGTGGAAGCGGGACTGGTTTACCGACAGGATCCGGTAAGCAGCGGAGGCTGGATCCGGTAAACGGCAGGAGCATAATCCGGTAAGCAGCGTGACAGCACAGTAGAAGCGAGGTAGATTTCGTGGCAGAAGAGAAAAAGGATGTCAGCCTGGCTCTTGCAGACAGTCTCAAAGAGCGGATGCTGAAAACGCCTTTTGAAAAGATCACAATTAAACAGATCACAGACGGGGCAGGCGTGATCCGGGTCACCTTTTATAATCATTTTCAGGACAAGTATGACCTTTTGGGATTTATTATCCGGAGAGAGATCCTGGAGCCTGTCGGGATCCTTCTGAAGAACGATATGTACAAGGAGGCGCTGACGCTGATCTTCACCAATCTCAAGAAGGACGGAGATTTCTATCAGCGGGCGGTAAAGATCGAGGGCCAGAATTCCTTTGAGGAGATCACGGAGCAGTGCATCTATGAACTCCTTTTGGGCCTTTTCAGTGAGAGGAGCAGCGGCCGGCCTCACTCCAAGCACCCGTGGCTGACGGTGGATTCCCTTGCGCGGTATTACGCCAGGTCCATGAATTTTGTCGTGATCTACTGGATCCGCTCGGGCATGACCGTGCCGCCCGAGGAAGTGGCCAAAATATACGAATATGTAGTGACCCGCTCACTTTGGGATGTGCTGGAGGAGCTGTAGACCATGTGAAAGATAAGACGGTCGCCGCCCAAGTACTTACAAATTGTTCGATATGTCTAACCACTGCTATACAAACGGGCCTGTTTGTATAGCAGCTTCAAACAGCGCTGAGGGATTGAATATTTTCATATTCAATCCCTTTTTTTATACTCTATCACGTGGATCTTAAAGATCCCGGGAGGAGTACGAATCGACTATGAAGAGTTTTGGTAATGCAGTAGTCAAAGTAAGACATCTGATCCTGATCCTTGCGCTTGTACTGCTTATCCCTGCCGGATGGGGATATTTACACACAAGGGTAAACTACGATATCCTGACTTATCTTCCGGACAGCATCGAGACGATCCAGGGACAGAACATCCTGATGGATGATTTCGGGACCGGGGCGATCACAATGCTGATCATCGAGGATAAAAGCGACAAGGACATCGTGGCCTTAAGGCAGGAGATCGAGAAAGTCCCGCATGTCAAGAAGGCGCTCTGGTACGACAGCTTCGCGGATATCACGGTCCCGAAGGAGCTGCTTCCGGAGAAACTGAGGGACGCTTTCCTAAAAGATAATGCGACGCTGATGGCGATCACTTATGATTCCTCGACGTCTTCCGATGAGACGATGGACGCGGTCACCCAGATCCGAAAGCTCCTGGACAGCAAATGCTATCTGCAGGGTATGTCGGCCGTCATCACGGACACCAAGGACCTCGCGGAATCGGAGGAGCCCATCTATGTGGCGATCGCCGTTCTTCTGTCATCCATCGTTCTGGCACTCAGCATGGACACCTTCCTGGCGCCTGTGTTTTTCCTGCTTTCGATCGGAATGGCGATTATTTATAATCTGGGTTCCAATTATTTCTTCGGTGAAGTATCTTATATTACAAAAGCGCTGGCAGCGGTCCTGCAGCTTGGCGTCACGATGGATTACTCCATCTTCCTGTGGCACAGCTTCAAAGAGAACGAGCTCCTTCACGAGGATTCGAAGGAGGCGATGGCGGTGGCCATCAATGAGACGCTCAAATCGGTCGTCGGTTCTTCTGTGACGACGATCGCAGGATTTGCGGCGCTGTGCTTTATGACCTTCCGGTTCGGCCTGGACGTCGGCCTGGTCATGATGAAGGGTGTTGCGCTGGGTGTCATCAGCTGCGTGACGGTTCTTCCGTCCATGATCCTGATGTTCGAGAAGGCGATCGAGAAGACGAGGCACAGGCCTCTGCTCCCTACGTTCGAGAAGATTCCGGCCTTTGTCCAAAAACATAACAAGGCGATCTTCCTCGTATTCCTGCTGGCGTGGATTCCCGCCATTTACGGATATACACATTACAATATCTATTATGACATCATCCAGACGCTTCCCAAGGACCTGCCTTCCATGGTGGCCAACCAGAAGATGGAAGATACCTTCAGCATGAACAATACGCTGATGATCCTGGCGGACGCGGATCTGGACGCCAAATCCGGCGACAAGATGTCACGGGAGATCAGGGATGTGGCCGGCGTCAAGAGCGTCATTTCCGTGGACAGCTTCATGGGAGAAGGAATTCCCAGGGAAATGCTTCCCAAAGAAGCGACGGATGTGCTGTACGGCGGCGGATACCAGCTGATGCTTGTGGCGAGTGAGTATGTGACAGCGACTGATGAGATGAACGCACAGATCGATACGATCAACGAGATCATCCACCGGTACGATGAGAAAGCGATGCTGATCGGCGACGCGCCCTGCACCAAGGACCTCATCACGATCTCCAATCACGACTTCAATGTCGTCAACTGGGCGTCGATCGGAATCATAGCGGCGATCATTCTGTTTGTCTTTATGTCGCTGAGCCTTCCGGTCCTTCTGGTACTGGTCATCGAGTGCGCGATCTTTATCAACATGGGGCTCGCGTATTATACCGGAACCTCCCTTCCGTTCATCGCATCGATCGTGATCGGAACAATCCAGCTGGGATCCACCGTGGATTACGCGATCCTGATGACGAGCCGGTACCAGGTGGAGAGAGCGTCCGGCAAGGATAAAAAAGAAGCGGTGCTGATCGCGCACAAGACATCGATCCAGAGTATCTTTGTCAGTGCGATGTCCTTCTTCGCCTCCACCTTCGGCGTCGGAATGTATTCGGGAATTTCCGTCATTTCCTCGCTGTGTATGCTGATGGCAAGAGGCGCGCTGATCAGTATGGTGACGGTTGTGTTTGCGCTTCCCGCGGTCCTTCTTCTGTTTGATCCTGTGATCGTGAGGACCAGCCGCGGATTTTTGCCCAAAGATACCCAAACCGGAAAGCAGGGCAGCGAACTGTCCCATTCCGTTTGACAGATCTTCAATCATCGTAATAAAAGTAGTGACGAAAGCTTTGAGATAGAGGAGCGTATCAGGGAATACGCTCTGTCAGGAGGTAGAAAATGAAAAGAAAACAGGTTATGGCTCTGTTTCTTGCAATGATCATGTCGGCCAATATGACTATGCCGGCTCTGGCGGCGCCGGCGGTGACGCCCGTGTCCGCGCCCACGGTATCTGTATTTGGCAGCACGTATGAGGAGATGAAGGCGGGGACGCAGAGTATTACCGCGGACGACCTGGCAGCCGCAATGCTGGCCGTGACAGGAAACGGCGAGCAGGGAACCGAGGTGCAGGGCGCCGAGAAAGAGGAGACGGTCTATGTTTTTACAGATGCGACGGGAAAGCAGAAGAGCATGACCGTGTCCAGCTGGCTCAAGAATAAGGACGGAGCCGATTCTCTGTATGATTCCTCGGTCCTCGACAATATCGAGAATGTCAAGGGAGACGAGGGCTTTACCCGAAACGGCGAGTCGCTGACCTGGGACGCGAAGGGAAATGATATCTATTATCAGGGAACCACGGACAAGCAGCCGCCGATCCTTCAGAAGATCACGTACTATCTGGAGGGGCAGGAGGTCACGCCGGAAGAGCTGGCCGGAAAGACCGGAAAGGTCACGATCCATATCGATTATGAGAATACGGAGAGCTACAAGGATGTCTATGTGCCCTTCACGGTCATGACAGGCATCATCTTCTCCAACGACAATGTCAGGAACGTGGAAGTGGACAACGGCTCCGTGATCTCGGAGGGCAAAAATACAGTCGTGGTCGGAATGGCCTTCCCGGGAATGGCTGACAGCCTTCAGGGAGCAAAGGAGGATGCGGAGCACCTTCTCGACGAGGCGGAGGCGAGCCGGAAGTCCAAGGACAAAGTGAGGGATCTGGAGATCCCGGATTCCGTAGAGATCACGATGGACGCCTCGGAATTTAAGATGAGCACCTGCATGACCATGGTCTTCTCGGGACTTCTCGAAGAGGACGACGAGATCGACGAGGATCACGACAGTCTTTTGGCAGACATGGATGAGAAGATGGCGGACCTCGAAAAGGACGGAAATGATCTGGCGGACGGGGCCGGAGAGCTCTCGGACGGCATAGAGGAAGCCAATGACGGGACCGGGGAACTCGCAGACGGAGCCGGAGAGCTGGCAGACGGAATTAAGGAGTACACGGACGGCGTCAGTGAGGTCAACAAAGGGGCCGGGCAGCTGGCAGACGGCACAGGTACGCTGGTGAAGGGCCTTCCGGAACTTACAGGCGGCCTCAAGGAGTACACGGACGGTGTGGCCAAGGTCGACAAGGGAGCCGGAGAGCTGAAAAGCGGCCTCAAGGAGTATACGGACGGCGTCTCGGAGGTGAATAAGGGAGCCGGCCAGCTGAAGTCCGGAACCGACAAGCTCGCGAAGAACGTTCCGGAACTCACAGGCGGCCTCAAGGAGTATACGGACGGTGTGGCGAAGGTAGACAGCGGCCTCGAGACCCTCGTGGAAAGCCTTCCGGACCTCACGGACGGCGCATCGACGCTTTCCGGCGGCCTTGAGCAGGCAGGCGGAGGAGTGAACGACCTCACAAACGGTCTGAGCAAACTGTATGCCGGCACACAGAAGCTGTCCGGAAGCTCGGAGGCGCTTAAGAGCGGTACAGACCAGCTCGTGGCAGGCGCGTCGTCGCTGCAGGAAGGTCTTACGACCTATACAGCCGGCGTGAAGAATGCCAAGGACGGTTCCGAAAAGCTTCTTGAGGGAATCGAACCTCTCAAGGAAGGGGCGGATACTCTTCAGACAGGCATCGATACCTATGCGGGCGCGGTCAGGAAAGCCGCCGGTCAGGTGGGAGAAGGCGCGAAGAACATTTCCAACGGTGTAACCGACGTAAAGGACAAAGTCGATGAAATCAAAACGGCAAAGTCGCAGATCGGTAAGCTCACGAAAGCCGCTTCGGATGTCGTGACCGGCGCTTCTGACCTTCAGAAGACGGTGAACGACAGCATACTGCCGGTCATCAGTGAAGCGGCGGAAGCGCAGGCGGACGTGGACGTGGACGGAGCTGCGGACGCAGGTGTGAACGAGGTGGGAATGCTCAAAGCGGAAGAGGTTTCCGTCGCTGTGGACGTCTACAGCGCTGTATATGATTCTCTTCCGGACACCATGACGGACGAAGAAAAGGCCGCGGCAGCTTCCGCGGCCCAGAGTGCGGCTCAGAGCGCGGCGCAGGGAGCGGCAGAGGATGCCAATAATAAGCTCAGTGAAATGGCAACGCAGGGAAATGTCAAAATAGAGAAAGCCGCACAGAAAGCGGCAGAGACGGCAGCTTCCGATGCGAAGTACGACTTCAGCGGCTTCAGTAAAAAGGCCTCCGCTGCAAAGAGCGGTCTTGAAAGCGTCTCGGAAGGTCTTGGCGGCCTCTCCACAGGCGCCAAAGGTGTGGAAAGCGGCATTTCGGGAATGGAGAGCAGTGTCGGCGATCTTTTGACAGAGTTTGGCGAAATAGAGTCCGGCGTGTCTGCTCTGAAAGTAGGCGCGACAGCGCTTCAGGGTGCTTCCGGTTCGCTGGAGGAGGCTTCCGACGATCTCAAAGAGGGCGCGGCGACGCTCTCCGGCGGCCTTACACAGCTGAAGACTGGTGCAGGGGCGCTCGATGAGGGCCTCGGGGCGCTGGACGGAAACTCTCAGGCGCTGTTAAGCGGCGCGGCGGCGATCAGTAACGGCCTCTCTTACACAGACCCTGAGACAGGAGAAAAGTCCGGACTGGCTGCCGGAATCGCAGAGTATACGGACGGCGTGGCGGCGCTCGATGAGGGCACCGGAAAGCTCTATGAGGGGGCAAAGACCCTGAATGCGGGCATGACGGAGCTGGTAAAGGGATCGAAGAAACTGGATGCGGGCGCGCAGGCTCTCTCGAAGGGGGCCGGCGAGATCAAGGCCGGTACAGGTACCCTGGCATCTAAGAATGAGGCGCTGAGCAGCGGCGCGGCAGCGCTGGCAGAAGGCGCGACGACGCTTAGTAAGGGCGTAAGCAGCCTGGCCACCGGGACAGCGACCCTGAACAAGAACAGCGGCGCTCTCAATAAGGGCATGGCGGAGCTCAAGAGCGGAACAGGCACTCTCACAAAGAACAACAAGACGCTCAATGAGGGGGCTAAGAAGCTTGCTTCCGGCGCTTCTGAGTTGAACGGCGGCATGGAAAAGCTCGCGGAAGGCACGAAGACGCTGGCGGAGAACAGCGGGAAACTCAATGACGGCGCATCCCAGCTCAGTGAGGGCGCGGCCAAGCTTGCGGACGGCATGTCGCAGATTTCCTCCGGCGCGCTGGAGCTTAAGGACGGTTGTGTCAAGCTCAACGAGGAGGGCGTCAGGAAGCTTGCGGATCTGTACAATACGGATGTCAAGTCCATCGACAACAGGCTCAGTATGATGAAGGATGCCGCGAAGTCCTATAAGACCTTCAGCGGAACGGCAAATCCGGAGCACACGAGAGTGAAATTCATTTATAAGGCAGACAGTATCGAGAAGAAGGACTGAGGAACCTCGTTATAAGGGGAAATCGGGAATTCGTTAAGGATTGGGAAAATGGGCAGTATCATTGTCATCTCGCTCGCACTTGCGCTGGGAACCTACGGGATCGCGGCGCAAAGAGGAGCGAATCTGGTAAGACTTGATCGATATACACTGATCATGTCAGCGATTTGGGGAATGCTGGAGCTCGCGTCCGGATTTGCGGGGTATGGCGCCGGCAGGTGGATTTTGGCAGATGAGGCGGTGTCCGGGAGCAGGGGTCTCCGCACTCATGTCCTGGCGGGCGCGCTGCTTGCGGCGGTCGGGATCAGCATGCTCCTTCAGGCGTTTCGGAAAAAGACCTTTCTGGAACACAGGATGGAGAGCGTTGACATCAGGACGGATATCCTCCTCTCCATGAAGCTGTGCCTTCAGGCGCTGCTCCTTGGGATTTCCTGCGGTCTGCTCATGGTGCCGCTGCAGGGCTTTATCCTGTGCGTGTTCGGCTTCTGCGCGGTCTTCGCGGGGATCGGATACGTCAGCGGGCGGGCCAACGGGGCGCTGTTCACGAACCAGGCCATCGGGCTTGGCGGGGGCCTCCTGTTCCTGCTGGGCGTACTGAACTTTAGATTTTGAGTCAAGGGGACAGTCCCTCTGACTCAGATGCCTCCGGCTCTGAGTCAGAAGGGACTGTCCCCTTGACTCAAAAAAGGGACTGCCGTAAGGCAGTCCCTTTTGGTTCGATCGATCAGCTGAAGATCGGCTTGATCGCCGCGGACAGCTCATCCTTTTCAGCCTGCGCCGCATCGAGATCCTTGCCGAGTGTGGTGTAGTAAGCCTTGATCTTGGGCTCTGTGCCGGAAGGTCTGACCATGACCTTGGCGCCGTCCTCGAGTACGAAGGAGAGAACGTTTGCCTTGGGAAGGCCTGTGGTCTCGGGCTTTGCGTAATCGGTGACGGAAGCAACCGCCTTGCTGCCGAATGCTGCCGGAGGA
>DLYC01000225.1:0-1715 GCA_003447895.1 Lachnospiraceae bacterium
TATTTGGCGCTATACAGGAAATACAGGCCGCACACCTTTGAAGATGTGCGGGGGCGGGAAGTGATCGTGCGGACTCTGAAGAATCAGATCGTATCGGAGAGGATCGCGCACAGCTACCTGTTCTGCGGGACAAGGGGAACGGGAAAGACCACGATCGCCAAGATCTTTGCAAAGGCGGTCAACTGTGAGAACCCCGTCGACGGAAGTCCCTGCTGCGAGTGCCCTTCCTGCAGGGCGATCGGAGCGGACGCGAGCCTGAACGTGGTTGAAATGGACGCGGCCTCCAACAACGGCGTGGACGATATCCGAAATATTATCGACCAGGTGTCCTACTCCCCGACGCAGGGGCGCTACCGCGTCTATATCATTGATGAGGCGCACATGCTCTCCCAGGCGGCCTTCAACGCTCTTTTAAAGACACTGGAGGAGCCACCGTCCTACGCGATCTTTATCCTGGCGACAACGGAGCCCAACAAGCTCCCGATCACGATCCTGTCAAGGTGTCAGAGATACGACTTCGGGCGACTCTCCACGGAGACCATCGAGGGGCGCCTTCGCGAAGTGGCTGAGTCCGAGAACCTTCAGGCGGAGGACAAGGCGCTCCGCTACATTGCGAGCGCGGCGGACGGGTCCATGCGCGACGGCCTGAGTCTTTTGGACCAGTGCAACGCGTTTAACTACGGAAATGACGTCCTTACCTATGATAAGACGCTGGAAATCCTGGGGGCGGTCGACACAAGAGTCTTCAGTAAGCTCTATAACCATATCCACGAAGGAGAAGTGACAGAGGCACTGCAGGTTCTGGAGAACGTTTTGATGCAGGGAAGAGAGATGATGCAGTTCGTCTCGGACTTTCTGTGGTATTTAAGGAATCTGATGCTTCTTCGCGCGTCCGAGAGCACGAAGGACTCCCTGGATATCTCCGCCGATAACCTCGGGCAGATGATCGAAGACGCCCGGAAATCGGAGATGTCGGAGATCATGCGGGAGATCAGGATCTTCTCCGCGCTTGTCGAACAGATCCGCTACAGCGCCGGAAGGCGCATCCTCACGGAGATGGCGATCATCCGCGCGGCAAGAGGCAGAATGGGCGGCGCCGATGTGACGCCGGAGGACCAGCTCGACACGATCCGCAACAGGATCCGCGAACTCGAGCAGCGCCTCCTCGAAGATGAGAAGAAGATTGCCGATGGGTCCGGCTGGAGCAGAGACCCTGTCGGGAGCGCGGCAGCGGGGCAAAATACAGAGGGGCAGAGCCAAAATACAGCGGGACAGGCGCCAAATGGCGAACAGGCTCCCGGCGGAGCCGCAAAGCCGGCCCGGAAAGTCTATCCCAAGGCAATCCCCGAGGACGTCAAGGAGATCGTGAGAAACTGGACCAAGTACATCTCGCAGCTCCCTCCGGGACTTACCAAGGTATCGCTTATGCAGGCAAGGCACAGCGTCGGCGAGCAGGGACAGCTTGTGATCGTCTTCAGCAACTACGTGACGGCCAACCACTTCCTTCACGACGAAGGATACCGAAACAGACTTCGCTATTTTCTGCGCCAGTGCTCCGGCAAGGACGTTGAAATAGAATACAAGGCTCTTGACAAGGGTCAGAAATTCACGGACAATTATGTGGATTTAGCCGATATTGTAAAGATGAAGATAGAGGAGGAATAAAATGGCCAGACGAGGCGGCGGTTTTCCCGGCGGAATGCCCGGAAACATGA
>DLYC01000225.1:1826-3319 GCA_003447895.1 Lachnospiraceae bacterium
TGGAAGAGAACAAGAAGGCGCTGGAAGAGAAGGAGTTTACCGCTTCTTCCGGAGGCGGCGCTGTCGAGGTCGTGATCAGCGGAAAGAAGGAAGTCAAGTCCCTCACTATTTCCCCTGACGCAGTGGATCCCGACGATGTCGAGATGCTCCAGGACCTGATCATGGCTGCGATCAATGAAGCGATGAAGCAGGTGGACGAGGAGAGTGAGAAACTGTTCGGCGGAATGGGCGGATTTTGACACGTGGAACTCTACAGCGGATATATCAATAAACTAATCGATGAATTGGCGGCGCTGCCCGGAATTGGAAACAAATCGGCTCAGCGCCTCGCTTTTTATATAATAGGAATGTCTCCGGCCAGGGTGAAGCACCTGGCGGAAACGATCGTGAATGCCAAGGAGCATGTGACCTACTGCAAGGTCTGTCAGAATCTCACGGATGAGGAGGTCTGCCCGATCTGCGCAAATGCCAAGAGGGATCACAGCACGATCATGGTTGTGGAGAATTCCCGGGACCTCGCCGCATATGAAAAGACCGGCAAGTATAACGGCGTCTATCATGTGCTTCACGGCGCGATCTCGCCCATGCTTGGGATCGGTCCGGCCGATATACGGCTCAAGGAACTGATCACCCGCCTGGGGGAGAACGACGTCGGAGAGGTGATCATCGCAACAAACTCAAGCCTGGAGGGCGAGACGACAGCAATGTATATCAGCAAACTGATCAAACCGACAGGGATCAGGGTCACAAGGATCGCCAGCGGCGTGCCCGTCGGCGGCGATCTGGAATATATTGATGAAGTCACTCTTCTCAGAGCACTTGAGGGAAGGACCGAACTGTAAAGAATAAGGAGGTAGGAAGATGAGCGTGACAAAGGAATATTTTGGCCGGCTTGCAGACGGAAGGGAAGTTTCGGCGTATACGATCAATGCCGGGAGGCTGTGCGCCAAAGTGACTGACCTTGGTGCAGTCCTGTTGAACCTTTGGACGCCTGACAGGGACGGTGTATCGAAGGATATCGTACTTGGTTTCGAAGATGTGGAACACTATATGGAAAATGGCTCATGCCTGGGCGCGACCGTCGGTCCCAATGCAAACAGGATCGCGGGCGCTTCCTTCGAGATCGACGGCCACAAGTACGATCTGCCCGTCAATGACGGACCCAACAACCTCCACTCCGACATGAAGTTCTACAAGAGACTGTTTGACACAGAGACTGGAGATCGGTCCGTGACATTTACGATCGGACTTCCGGACGGCGATGCCGGATTCCCCGGAAACAGGACTTTTGCGGTGCGCTATACCCTCACGGAAGAAGAGTTGCGCATTGATTATCATGCGGCATCCGACAAGAAGACCATCCTTAACCTTACCAACCATTCCTACTTTAACCTTGCCGGCGAGGACAGCGGCAGCATAGCGGATCACGTTCTTCAGCTCAACTGCTCCCACTTTACCAAGATCGCAAAGGGTGCAATTCCCACCGGCGAGAT
>DLYC01000167.1 GCA_003447895.1 Lachnospiraceae bacterium
TGAGCAGCTTCATCCTGAACCTGACCACCTCCGTCAACCAGACGATCTTTATGAAGGTCATGATCGGCATGCGCGGCTGGGAGGAAGTCATGACGACGACGCTGTACGGCCTCTTCTCCAACAAGGCGGTCGTGATCTCCAATATCCCGATCTCCATTGCGACGGCAGTGGCGGCGGCCATCCTGCCCAACATCTCCACGGCTTTCGCCAGGGGCGACTTGAAGGAGACCAGAAAGCGCAGCGTAAACGCGATCCGCATGACGCTGATCATCGCGGTTCCCTGCGCGGTCGGGCTCATGGCTCTGGCAAAGCCCGTCACGATGCTCCTGTTCCCGCAGTGGGATACGCTGGACACCGCGTCGCTCCTTCTTGCGGAGCTGGCCGTGACGGTCATCTTTTACTCCGTCGGCACGATCATGAACGCAGTGCTTCAGTCTATCGGAAGAATCCACATGCCCCTTGTCAGCGCGGGAATCGCGCTGGGCATCCAGACCGCTGTGCTGGTCGTCCTGATCCTGTTCACGGACCTGGGGGTCCACGCGCTGGTTCTGTGCAGCGTGCTCTATTCGGTCCTGATCTTTCTCATCGACAGCCGCTTTATCGGCAGGTACCTGAAGATGCGTGTGAAGGTCTGGCCCGTCTACGGAAGACCGGTCGTGGCAGCAGTGGTCATGGGAATCGTGACGAAGATCGTGTACGAACTGATCTGCCGGGGCGGATTGCTGCTGGTCGAAAGGCCCTATCTGATCAACCTGATCGCGACGATGGTCTCGATCGCGTGCGCAGTCGTTGTATACTTCTACGTGCTCATTAAGATCGGGGGACTGAAAAAGAATGATATCCTGCAGGCGCCGAAAGGAGCGAAGATCCTGGGGGCATTGCAGCGGATCGGATGGATCCGATAGACAAGAAAGGCCGCCGCCCTAAGAAACAATCTTAGTGGCGGCGGCCGATTTTTCAATATTTATTTTAAGAGCAGCATCAGACGATGCCCATTATCCTTCAGCCATTTCCTGCGGACCTTGTAATCGGGAATCACACGGGCGACTTCTGCCCAGAAGCGCGCCGAGTGGTTCATTTCTTTTCTGTGGCAGAGCTCGTGGACGACGACATAGTCGAGTACCTCGGGAGGCGCGAGAAGGAGAAGACAGTTGAAATTGAGGTTCCCCTTGCTGCTGCAGCTCCCCCAGCGGGTCTTTTGGCTGCGGACCGTAATCCGGCCGTAGTTGACACCGACAAGCGGCGCGAAGTACGCGACGCGTTCCGCGAAGGCGACGCCGGCCCTTTTCCTGAGGCCCCGCAGCTGCAGGTCGGTCAGGGGAAGGACTGGATTGGCCTCCTCCTGCGCCTTGCTTTTGAGGACTTTGGCGCGGTGAGAGCGGATCCAATCGCTCTTATCTGAGAGAAAGCGGTCGATCTCCCTTTGCGGGAGGCGGAGCGGGGCGCGAACGATGAGACGCCCGTCAGGCCTTATCTCTACGGCCAGTGTCTTTCGCCGGCTCCTTATGAGCTCATATTCTATGGATTTCGGATTTTCAGTCAATCGTATCTCCGGTCAAAAGGTGATAGGCTTCTTTGTACTTGTCAATGGTCTTGTCGATGACATCCTGGGGCAGCAGGTAATCGCTGTCGGGATTGGCCTTCAGCCAGTCGCGGACAAACTGCTTGTCGAAGGAGGGCTGTCCGTGTCCGGGCTCATAGCCTTCGAGGGGCCAGAAGCGGCTGCTGTCGGGTGTGAGCATCTCGTCGCCGAGGACGACTTTGCCGTTCTCATCGAGGCCGAACTCAAACTTGGTATCCGCAATGATGATGCCTCTTGTCAGGGCGTAATCGGCGCACTTCTTGTAAAGCGCGATGGTGCAGTCGCGGATCGTCTCGGCATATTCCTGCCCGTGGCCGGGAAATTCCTTCTCGAGAACTTCGATGCTTCTCTCAAAGCTGATGTTCTCGTCGTGATCGCCGATCTCGGCCTTTGTGCTGGGAGTGTAGATGGGCTCGGGGAGCTTGTCGCACTCGGAAAGTCCCTCAGGGAGCTTGATGCCGCAGACGGTGCCGTCTTTCTTGTAGCTGGCCCAACCGCTTCCTGTGATATAGCCGCGGACGATGCACTCGATGGGGAGCATTGTGAGCTTTCTGCACAGCATGCTGTTTCCGTCGAAGCGCTCCTGGCGGAAGAACTCGGGCATGTCGTTTACATCGACACTGATCATGTGATTGGGAATGATATCCTTTGTGAGGTCGAACCAGAAACGGGACATCTGCGTGAGGACGGTCCCCTTCTTCACGATCTTGTTCTTCAGAATGACGTCAAACGCGGAGATCCTGTCAGTCGCCACCATAATGAGCTTGTCGCCGATGTCATAGATCTCACGTACCTTACCTTCCTTGACGGGGGTGTATTCCTGCATGCTTTTTCCTCCTTCGATTTGCCTCTCCACAACGCTTGTCTTTGTGGTATTCTGCTTTTAGAAAAGTGTATTTCCTGAAATTGTGTCTGTAATAGAAAACACCTTTTAAGTATAATCATTTTTTGGTGCAAAACAATCGCTTTGTGTACTAAAATTGTGCTTTTTAGAAAGAAAATCGGATCAAAGATATGACTAAGCAGAATATGATTCTGGGAATCCTGGCCCATGTGGACGCCGGAAAGACGACGCTCTCGGAGGCGCTTCTTCACATCACCGGCGCGGTCAGAAAGGCCGGGCGGGTGGACCACGGCGACGCGTTCCTGGATACTGACCAAATGGAAAAAGAGAGAGGCATCACCATCTTCTCCAAGCAGGCGAGATTTACATCGGAGAGAGGGGATGTCACAAGGACCTATACCCTTCAGGACACGCCTGGGCACGTCGATTTCTCGACGGAGATGGAGCGCGTCCTTGGCATTTTAGACTGCGCGGTCCTGGTCATCAGCGCGGCGGACG
>DLYC01000032.1:0-339 GCA_003447895.1 Lachnospiraceae bacterium
AGAGGATCGAGGAGCTCTCAAGGGAGTCGGAGGCACCCGATTTCTGGAATAACGCCGACGTCGCAAACAAGAAGATGAAGCAGCTCAAAGATCTTCAGACTCTTGTGGAGGACGCGGACGGACTGAGCACATCCTATGAGGATATGATGATGCTCATTGAGATGGGAAATGAAGAGGACGACAGGTCCGTGATCGAGACGATCCGGGAAGACCTCGATGCTTTTAAGGAGAAGCTTGAACAGATGCGTCTCTCGACGCTCCTCACCGGTGAGTATGACGATTCGAACGCGATCGTAAGCCTTAACGCGGGTGCGGGCGGAACCGAGAGCTGCGACTGGT
>DLYC01000032.1:405-7633 GCA_003447895.1 Lachnospiraceae bacterium
CCATGCTCTACAGAATGTACACGCGCTGGGCGGACCGGAAGGGATTCAGCGTGGAGGTCATGAACTTTGTGGACGGCGATGAAGCCGGCATCAAGTCTGTCGATTTCCAGATCAACGGAACCAACGCATACGGCTATCTCAAATCCGAGAGGGGCGTACACAGGCTTGTCCGCATCTCTCCCTTTAACGCCCAGGGCAAAAGACAGACGTCCTTCGTCTCCTGCGACGTTATGCCGGACATTCAGAAGGACATTGATATCGTCATCAATCCCGACGATATCCGCATTGATACATACCGAAGCAGCGGCGCCGGCGGACAGCACATCAATAAGACGTCGTCCGCGATCCGCATCACCCATTTCCCTTCCGGAATTGTCGTGACCTGCCAGAACGAGCGCTCTCAGTTCCAGAATAAGGACAAGGCTATGCAGATGCTGAAAGCCAAACTCTATATGAAGAGGATGGAGGAAGAGCAGGCCAAGCTCGCGGGAATCCGCGGCGAAGTCAAGGACATCGCATGGGGAAGCCAGATCCGCTCCTATGTGCTGCAGCCTTATACCATGGTCAAGGACACAAGGACCCAGGAAGAGACCAGCAATACAGGTGCCGTTCTGGACGGAGACATTGACCGCTTCATAAACGCTTATCTCAAGATGGAAGCCGGAAAAGCAGAGCGGGGCAATCTGTAAAGAAGTGACTAAGACAAAGAGACTCTATGAGACAAATGCATATCTGACAAGGTGCGGTGCGACGATCCTGAAGGTAAAGGGCGAGAAGTCCGAGGGCCTCGCAGAGCTTGTCCTGGATCAGACGGTCTTTTTCCCGGAGGGCGGAGGCCAGTCCGCCGACAGAGGATGGATCATCGCCGGCGGAGACGACGGATCGGAAACGCTGATGCTGGCGGTGAAGGACGTACAGATCGAAGACGGCGTGATCCGGCATGTGGTCGAGTGTACAGATGCGCAGAGGAAAAAACTGATCCCGGGCGACAAGGCAGAACTTCAGATCGACTGGGAGAGAAGATTCGGCTTTATGCAGAACCACACCGGCGAGCATATTTTGTCGGGGATTATGCACAACAAGTACGGATTCGACAACATCGGTTTTCACCTGAGCGACAACTCCGTCACACTCGATGTGAATGGACAGCTCGGGGAGGAGGAGATCATGCTCCTGGAGTGGGAGGCAAATGAAACCGTGTACGCGAACCTTCCCGTGCAGGTGAGCTACCCCTCTGAGGAGGAGCTCGCGGGCACAGAGTACCGAAGCAAGATCGAGATCGAGGGGCAGACACGCCTTGTGACGATCCCCGGGGTGGATGTCTGCGCGTGCTGCGCGACCCACGTGGGGATGACGGGGGAAATCGGCCTGATCAAGATCGTGAAGGTCATCCGCTACAACGGCGGAATGCGCCTGTTCATCTCGTGCGGAAGAAGGGCCCTGGCCCTTATGCAGAAGAGACAGCGGCGGATCGAGGAGGTCTCCCATCTGACCAACCGAAGCCAGGATGAGATCGGCGACGGCGTCAGGCACCTGCTCGAGGAGATCGGAGACCTCAAGCAGAAAAACAGGGATCTGGAATACCGCGCCGCCTATCTGCGCCTTGAGACGATCCCGGCGGAGCAGAAGAATGTCTGGCTGTTTGTCGGAGAGATGGACGCGATCGTTCAGAGGAATCTTGTCAATCGCCTGTGCGAGGAGCACGAAGGCGCCTGCGGTGTGTTTGCCGGCAGCGACACAGAAGAGAAATACCGATACATCATCGGAAGCCGGACATCCGATTCAAGAGAAGTGCAGAAGGTTCTCAGGGACAGGCTGGGAGCGAAAGGGGGCGGAAAGCCCGAAATGATACAGGGATCTGTAACCGGCACGGAGGCGGCCATCAGGGAAGCGCTCCTGTGAGAAAGGATGGGATATGGCAGCAGTAATACTGTACCTGATGATCATGATCTGGGTCATCGTGATGTTTGTACTCAAGCGGGCTTCCTCCGGAAGCAGCAATGCGGTGCGAAGAAACGGCCTGCCCCGCCCTTCCGAGTCCGATGCCGTCAAATGGCTGGCGGAGCGCATGGAAGGGAAAAAGGGGCCTTCCCGAAGGCCCCGGTCTACGGACGGCCATTTCCTGAGCAAAGAACAGGATATTACCTGCCGGAAGTTCGGCCACGACCATCCGGAATGGGAGGAGCCGTCGACAAGATATATCGTGCATGATGATATCGAAGACGGCTATATCATCCTGAACGGAAAGAAAATGCTAAGAACTGAGGCGGATGCTTACGAGAATACGATCTGACAGGGGGACGCATGACTGAGAAAGAGGCGTATCTGTTTATAGACAGGATGAAGAAATACGGCGATATCTGGGAATACGGCGACGTGATGTGGCAGTACGGGGGAAAGACCCTGGAGGAAGCTGTCGAGGACAGGAAATTCGACATCTCCGAATTCTCAAGCCTGACGGGCATGATCATTGATGAAGATGATGAGTAAAATGCCGGGCGAAGAGGAAAGAACAGGGACATTCAGGGAAAAGCTGCCTGCGGAATTTGCAGAGAGAATGCGGGAGATGCTCGGAGAGGAGTACGAGGCCTTTGCCGCCTCCTACGATGCCCCCCGGAGAGCGGGCCTTCGGGTCAATACACTCAAATCCGGATGGGAGCGCCTTGAGAAGGAGCCCCTGTTTGGCATGGAGCCGGTCCCATGGGCACCCCACGGGTTTTATTACGAGAGCGGGCAAAGGCCCGGAAAGCACCCCTTTCATGAGGCGGGAGTCTATTATCTGCAGGAACCCAGCGCAATGGCGGTTGCTGCTTTTTCCGGTGTGAAGCCGGGAATGCGCGTCCTGGACCTCTGCGCCGCGCCGGGAGGAAAGAGCACGCATCTGGCCTCTTTAATGGCGGGAGAAGGTGTCCTGTATTCCAATGAGATCCACCCCGCGAGGGCCAGGATCCTCTCGCAAAATATAGAGAGAATGGGGATTTCCCGCGCGGTCGTGATGAATGAGGCGCCGGAGAGACTCGCAGAGAGATTTCCGGTATATTTTGACACCGTTGTCGTGGATGCCCCCTGCTCGGGGGAGGGAATGTTCCGCAAAGAAGAGGAGGCAATTCCCAACTGGAGTCCCGCCAATGTGGATCTGTGCGCCGCGCGCCAGAAAAAGATCCTGGAAGCCGCGGCGGAAATGGTCGCGCCGGGCGGAACGCTCGTCTATTCAACCTGCACCTTCTCGCCGCAGGAAAATGAGGAGAATGTCAGGTGGTTTCTCGGGACCCATCCCGAATGGGAACCGGCGGACCTGCCGGGACTTTACGGAAGCGAATGGATGGAGCGGACGGGACCGGTGCCGGGAATCGGGGACGATCCGGCGCTTTCGGGCTGCCTTCGGCTGTGGCCGCACCGGCTTGAGGGAGAAGGGCACTTTCTGGCAGTCTTCAGAAAGGGCGGAACCCCCTACGAGATCAGAAGAGGCATGGTAAAGCCCCTTAAGGACAGGGAGGCCGCTAAACTCTGGAAGGCCTTTACGGAGGAAGCGCTCACCGAAAAAGGCGCGGCAAGGCTTCTTCCCACGCAGGGGAGCGGTATGATCCTGTTCGGGAAAGAGCTGTATCTGCTCCCGGAAGCGGTTTCCCTAGAAGGACTCAAGGTCCTTCGACCGGGGCTTCATCTTGGGACGATCAAGAAAAACCGCTTTGAGCCTTCCCATGCGCTCGCTCTCTTCCTCGGAAGCGAGGATGTGAGATGCAGCGCTGAGCTGTGCGGGAGAGACGGGGAGAACAGGGATGAAGGCCCCGTGCAGGCGTATCTTCGAGGAGAGAGCCTGGAGACGAAGGACTGCAGCAGTGTCAGGGGCGGGCAGGGCTGGTGCCTTGTCACGGACTTCGGTTTCAGTGTCGGCTGGGGGAAAGTTACCGGCGACAGGATCAAAAATCATTATCCGAAAGGTCTCAGAAGGCCGTACTGAACAGATGCGGACGAATGCCGCGGCTTTCGCCGCGGGCTTTGACCAAACAAATGAAAATAATACACCCGGTTCGATTCGACCGGGTGTATTATTATATGGAAACACCGACAGCAGCTGACGGAGGAGCCGGCTTATGGGCTACAAGAATATGATCTTTGATGTTATGGTTCTGAACATGGAGAATCAGCTCATTGAACTCTCGTATGAGCGTTTCGGAAAGCCGTTTGAGAAGTGCGATAACGCGGAGACGTATCATATCCTGCTGCTTCTCACAAAGCGCCTTCTGAGGACCGGCGAGACCAACAGCGGTGAAAAGAAGGTTTATTACGTATCCGCGGAATTTCTGACCGGAAGGTTTCTGACCAACACCCTCTATAACCTGGGAATCTACGACAAGACCGAGGAGATCCTTCGAAAGTACGGAAAGGACCTTCGGCGCATCGCGGAGGAGGAGACGGAGCCGTCCCTTGGAAGCGGAGGCCTCGGGCGCCTTTCGGCCTGCTTTCTCGATTCTATAGCGACCATGGGCTATCCCGCGGAAGGGATCGGACTCAACTACCATTTCGGGCTCTTCAGGCAGAGATTCGAGGCGCACGAGCAGAGGGAGGAGCGGGACGCGTGGATCCAGTGGGATTCCTGGGAAAACCGGACAGAGGTCACATTTGACGTCCGCTTCGGAAAATACCGCGTAAAGTCGAGAATGTACGAGATGAGCATTGCAGGCTTTCAGAGCGGCATCAATAAGCTTCGCCTGTTTGACCTCGAGGGCGTGGATGACTCCCTTGTAAAGAGCGGAATTGACTTTGATAAAGAGGATATCCGGAAAAACCTCACGCTCTTTCTCTATCCCGACGACTCGGACGAGGCCGGAAGAAAGCTCCGCCTCTACCAGCATGTGTTTCTTGCGAGCAGTGCCGCGCAGCTGATCCTGAGGGAGATGAAAGTGCGCAAATACGACCTGAGAAGGATGTATGACTTTGCGGTGATCCAGGTCAATGACACGCACCCGTCCCTGATTATCCCTGAGCTGATCAGGATCCTTGTAGATGAGAAAGCCCTGTCCTTTATGGAGGCGGTCAAGGTAGTCACGAGAACCTGTGCTTACACAAACCACACGATCCTGGAGGAAGCGCTGGAAAAATGGCCGATCGACTATCTCAATGAAGTCGTGCCGCACCTGGTGCCGATCATACACCGTCTTGACCTGATCATCAAAAACCGATATGATGATCCTTCCGTGTGGATCATTGACGGGGAAAGAATGGTCCATATGGACAAGCTCTGCGCGCATTTCTGTTTCTCTGTGAACGGAGTCGCGAAGATCCATACGGATATCCTTAAGACGTCTCTCCTGAGCGGCTTCCACGCGATCTATCCGGATAGATTCTCCAATAAGACCAACGGCGTGTCTTTCAGAAGATGGCTTCTTTGCTGCAATCCGGAACTGACAAACTGGATAAACGGCAGGATCGGCGGAGGGTTTAAGAGAGACTCCATGGAGCTTGAGAAGCTGCTGGATTATGTGCAGGATGAAAAGGCGCTTTATGAACTTCTGGAGATCAAATCCGCATCCAAGACGAGGCTGGCTGACTATATCCTGAGAAGAGAAGGTATAGAGCTCATCCCGGACGGGATCTGTGACGTGCAGATCAAGAGGATCCACGAATACAAAAGGCAGCAGCTGAACGCGCTCTATGTGATCCGGAAGTATCTGGACATCAAGAGAGGGAGAAAGCCCCTTCGTCCGGTCAACTTCATCTTCGGAGGAAAGGCCGCGTCCGCCTACGTTCTGGCCCGCGACATCCTGCACCTTCTTCTGGTACTGCAGGATGTGGTAAACAGGGATCCCGACGTAAGTCCCTATATGAGAGTCGCTGTGGTCTGCAATTACAACGTGACCTATGCGGAGAAACTGATCCCCGCGGCGGAAATATCGGAGCAGATCTCGCTCGCGTCGAGAGAGGCGTCAGGAACCGGCAACATGAAGCTCATGCTGAACGGCGCGGTCACGCTGTGCACAGTGGACGGCTCGAACCGAGAACTCCTCGATCTTGTGGGGGAGGAAAACGCCTATACATTCGGGATCAGCGCGCAGGAGGTCCTTGACCGGTTCAGGCTTCAGGACTATGACCCCGCACGGATCTATGATACAAATGATCCGATCCGGGAGGCCGTCGATTTTCTTGTGAGCCCTGTCATGATGGAGACAGGAAACAGAGAACGGCTTTCCAGGCTCTATGAAGAACTCCGGTACAGAGACCGGTATATGACACTGCAGGATCTGGAGGAGTATATTAGGACCAAGGATCATGTGCTGGAGGAGTACGAGGACCGAAAGGGGTGGGCGGCGAAGATGCTGACCAATATCGCGCGGTCCGGCTATTTTTCGGCGGACAGAACGATCGCGGAGTACAATCGGGATATTTGGAAACTGAAATCGTTCAAGACCTATTCGGAAGAAGGAAAATAGGAGGAATATGGACCTTTTTGACTATATGAGGGAGACGGAAAAGGAGAAGGAGTCTCCGCTGGCCGCAAGGCTTCGCCCGACCCGGCTCGAGGACGTTGTGGGGCAGCAGCACATTATAGGCAGGGATAAGCTCCTCTACAGGGCGATCAAGGCCGACAAGCTGAGCAGCCTTATCTTTTACGGGCCTCCCGGGACCGGAAAGACCACGCTGGCCAAGGTGATCGCGGGAACGACAAGCTCGGAGTTCACACAGATCAATGCCACCATGGCCGGAAAGAAGGACATGGAGCAGGTGATCAGCCAGGCTAAGGACAGAATGGGGATGTTTGGCAAAAAGACGATTCTCTTTATCGATGAGATCCACCGCTTCAACAAATCGCAGCAGGATTATCTGCTCCCATTTGTGGAGGACGGAACGGTGACCCTGATCGGCGCGACTACCGAAAATCCCTATTTTGAAGTGAACGGGGCGTTGCTCTCAAGATCGATGATCTTTGAACTGAAGCCCCTGGAGATCGAAGACCTGATCGAACTGATCCACAGGGCGGTTTATGACAATGAGCGGGGGATGGGGGCCTACGGCGCCGTGATCGACGACGACGCGGCTCTGTTTCTCGCGGATCTGTCGGGCGGCGATGCCAGGCGGGCGCTCAATGCCGTGGAGCTCGGAATTCTGACTACGCAAAGAAGTGCCGACGGAAAGATCCACCTGACTGCGGATGTGGTCAGGGAGTGCATCCAGAAGAAGGCGGCCCGCTACGACAAGGGCGGCGATAATCACTATGACACGATCTCCG
>DLYC01000007.1 GCA_003447895.1 Lachnospiraceae bacterium
CTGCAGTCAAAGCACAGAAGGCGATCCAGATCCGGGAGAAGCTCGAGGCAAAGCTGGCAGAACAACGGAAGCGTGCGGAAGATATTACAGACTTCTCTCTGCATGTCGATGATCCGGAAGTCGGCTGCATCATCCGGCTGCATTACATCGGCGGGTACACATGGGAGCAGACCTGTGTCACGCTGTACGGATACCGAGACAGATGGTACTGCCACAGGAAGATCCGGAGATACTTCGGAGTTGACTAAGAGTTGACATGAAGTTGTCACATCTGTCACCAAACTATATGTTATATGTTAATGGAGAAAGTCAGCACCGAGGGAGACGAGAGCTGGCTTTTTCTATGCCGGGACCTCCTACACTGTGATGCGGAAACCCTGCCGCCCGGCAACGCTTTGGACAGCGTATCTATCGGCAGGGCTTTACTTTTAATATGAGGGACTTTGCTAAGACTTTCTATAGGAGCCAGGCATGGCGGGATGTAAGAGACTACTGCATGCACAGGGACAGCTTCATGTGCCAGGACTGTCTGGCGGAAGGACGCTATACTCCGGCCGAAGAAGTCCATCACATTATCGAGCTGACTCCGGAGAACATCCACAGCCCGAGCGTCTCACTCAACCCGGACAACCTTGTAAGTCTTTGCCGTGAATGTCACAGAGCAAGACACACAAAAAAAGATAAAAGGTTTTCTGTTGATGAGCTCGGACACGTAAAAATTTTTTGAGATCCCCCCTAAATTTTCAAAAATTTTCAAAAGGCCCTACGGACCGAGCTGGCAACTTTAGAATCAGATAGAGCGACTTAAATATCTCTGGATGGAGATACATGGAGGTACATGAAGAAGCGCAAACCTGCTATGAATTACATCTACATGTATTATCAACAGATCTGTGACGGCTCCGTCACGGTCGGCAGGTGGGTGCGCCTTGTGTACGATATGCTCATCAAGGGGCTGGAGGATGGCTCTTTTTTCTTTGACCAGAAGAAAGCGGCCCACGCGATCGACTGGATCGAGGCGCACTGTTTCCATGTCGAGGGAAAACTGGCACCGGGCCCGCTGAAGCTTGAGGTGTGGCAGAAGGCTATGCTGTCCGCCATCTTCGGGGTGGTGGATGAGCAGGGGCTTCGACAGTTCCGGGAAATCAACCTGGTCGTGGCGCGTAAGAACGGCAAGAGCCTGCTCGCCGCAGCCATTGCCAGATACATCTGGGTGACGGATGGCTTCGGCACGCGTGTCTATAACGTGGCTCCGAAGCTCGATCAGGCGGATATTATCTATGGCACCGTGTGGACCATGACCACGCTGGATCCAGAGTGGAAAGAGAAGACGGCGCTGTCCAAGGAGCGGGATGTTCACAAGCGCAAGATCAACGAGGACGACCCAACGACCGAACGGCACCGGATGACAGACCTGTACATTCCGGCAACTACCAGCACGATGAAGAAGCTTGCCTTCAACGCTAAGCGCTCGGATGGTTTCAATCCTTCCCTGTGCCTTTGCGATGAGACGGCAAGCTGGCCGGCGGAGCAGGGGCTGAAGCAGTACGAGGTCATGAAGTCCGGAATGGGCAGTCGTGAAGAACCGCTCATGATAAGCACCACAACAGCCGGATATATTTCGGATGGCATCTATGACGAACTGATGAAGCGCTCCACGGCGGTCCTGCTCGGAACGAGTAAGGAGAAGCGCCTGCTGCCGTTTATCTATCAGATAGACGAAGTAGAGAAGTGGAACGACATCAACGAGCTGCGCAAGAGCAACCCTAATCTCGGCATCAGTGTCAGCGTTGACTACCTTCTGGAGGAGATAGCGATAGCAGAGGGGTCGCTCTCCAAGAAGTCGGAGTTCCTCTGTAAGTACTGCAACATCAAGCAGAACAGCAGCGCGGCATGGCTGGATGCGCAGACAGTGGCGAAGACAGAGAGCCCGCACCTGCGCCTGGAAGACTTCCATAACTGCTATGCAGTAATGGGCATCGACCTGTCCAAGACAACCGACCTCAGCGCCGCCGTGCTTCTGATCGAGCGGGACGGCATCATCAACACCTTCGCGCGGTTCTATCTGCCAAGGGAGAAGATAGACGAAGCAAGTGCGAGGGATGGCTTGCCATATCGCGCTTATATCCAGCGCGGTCTTCTGTTTGAGTCCGGCGAGAACTTCATCGACTACACGGATATATACAACTGGGTGGTGGAGCTTGTAAGCAAGTACCACATCTATCCGCTGAAGGTAGGCTATGACCGTTACAGCGCAACCTATCTGGTGCAGGCGCTCACGGATGCCGGCATAAATGTCGATGATGTCTATCAGGGCACGAACCTCACCCCCATCATCCGGACCACAGAGGGGATGATGAAGGATGGCAAGATCAAGATCGGAGATAACGATCTTCTGAAAATACACTTTTTGAACTCTGCGCTCAAGACCGAAACGGAGACTGAGCGCGTGAGACTTATAAAACTCGAGCAGCGTGCCCACATCGATGGCATGGCTGCTTTTTTGGATGCAATGACTATGCGGGATAAATACTGGAATGAAATCGGCTCGCAGTTAGTCAACGAAAGGAGACAGCAAAATGGGACTTCTTGATTGGCTTTTTCCCAAAGAAGACGATGAGCCGGTAAAGGTACCAGGGGCGGACCGTTTCAGCCTGCTGACAGCCTACCAGCCAACATTCCGGAGGTATTCCGGAAGCATCTACGAGAGCGACCTGGTGCGCTCTGCGATCGAGGCGAAGGCGAGGCATATCAGCAAGCTGAAAGTAGAGATGCAGGGAGACGCTCAGGGAGCACTGAAGGCACGGATGCGGCACACACCAAACCCGTGGCAGACGTGGCCGCAGTTCCTCGCCAGGGCGAGCACGATCCTCGACTGCACCAATAACCTGTTTATCGTTCCAGTGCAGAATGAACACTTTGAAACGATCGGCTTCTTCCCGCTGCTTCCGGACAAGGCGAAACTGCTGGAAGACAAGGACGGTCAGCTATGGGTGCGGTACCGCTTCCGGACCGGAGTCACCGGTGTGGTGGAGTTCGACCGGTGCGCTTATCTCAATAAACATCAATACGAAAGCGACATCTATGGCGACTCTAACAGTGCACTCCGGCGGACGCTGGACCTTATCAGCATCAACGACCAGGCAATCAAGGAGGCAGCACACAACTCCGCAACCTATCGCTTCATGGCACAGGTCAGCAACTTCGTAAGCCCAGAAGATCTCGCCAACGAGCGAACAAGGTTCTCCGAGGATAACCTTAAATCCGAAGCCGGCAGCGGTCTGCTTCTGTTTCCGAATACCTACAAGGACATCCGGCAGATAGACAGCAAACCCTACACCGTGGATCCGGATGAGATGGAGCAGATCCAGACGAATGTCTTCAATTACTTCGGAGTGTCTGAAAAAGTCATGCAGGGAACCGCAAACAGCGATGAGCTGGATGCGTTTTTTAATTCAAGCATCGAACCTTTTGCGGTAGCACTGTCCGAGGCAATGAGCAAAGCCATCTACACCGATCGGGAGCGGTCCTTCGGGAATCATGTCTATGTCTCAGCGAACCGGCTGCAGTACATGACACAGACCGCGAAGGTAAGCATGGCGCGCGATCTCGGCGATCGTGGCATCCTTACCATCAACGAGATCCGCGAGCTGTTCAACTATGGCCCGATCGAGGGCGGAGATGTGGCATACATCAGAGGCGAATACAAGCCCGTAGAGACGTTGGAACCGGACGAACAGCCAGACAGTCAGCCGGATGAAGAACCGGCTCAGGAGGAACCTTTAAATGAGTAACAAAGTAATGGAAAAGATTAAGAACGGCAGAGAGTACCGGCAGATGGTTGTCGAGCCGGTCGAGGGCGTGACCGATCAGATTGTAGAAGGCTACGCCACCACATTCAATCAGCCGTATACACTTTACAGTTTTGACGATGACAGAGGAACGCACGCTGTGCGGGAGCAGGTGGATCCGGACGCTTTCAAGGAAGCGGATATGTCTGACGTCATCATGCAGTACGACCATGCCGGCCGTGTGTTTGCACGGCTCAGCAACGGCACGCTCGCCCTGGAAACAGATGACCATGGGCTCAAGGTCCGCGCCAACCTCGGCGGGACAGAGATCGGCCGCCAGCTCTATGAAGAGATCCAGGGCGGCTATACAGACAAGATGTCTTTCGGCTTCACAGTAGCCGACGACAATATTGTGCCAGAAGGCACTGATTACCTGCGCACGATCAAGCGCATCGGTAAGCTCTACGACGTGTCGGCGGTCAGCTTGCCAGCCAACGATTTCACGGAAATTTCAGCCAGATCTCATTGCGATGGAGTTATCGCGGAGATCGAAGCGGAGAGACTTCAGGCTGAAAAGAAAGCGGAAGAAAAGCGTCAGAGACTGGAGGAGCTCCAGAACAGGCTCAAGGCACTGAAAGGAGAAACGCATGGAAATTAAAGACATGCAGATGGCTGACATCGAAGCGAGAAGTGCGGAACTCGAGACCGAAATGAACGCAGAGAACGCAGACATCGAAAAGATTGCCGCGGAAGCCACAGCGCTGGAAGAGCGCAAGGCTCAGATCGTGGCAGAAGCAGAAGAGCGCAAGGCTGTGCTCGAAGAGGTCGAAAAGACCGCCGTGGAGATCCCACAGGAAAGAAAGGAAAACATGGAAAAGGAAAACAGAACTGAAATGATTGAGGCTCTTGCTGAGTACATCAAGGGCCGTGCAACATCCGAACAGCGTGCAATGCTGCTCACAACCAACGCTTCCGGTACCGTCAAGGTTTCAGACATCGTTGATGATTACATCTGGACAGATTGGAATCAGTCCAACATCCTGAGCCGTATCCGCAAGGTATACGTCAAGGGCAACTACTCTGTCGGCTACGAAGCAGCAGCTACCGGAGCAGTTAAGCACACAGAAGGCGCTGCAGCACCGACAGAAGAAACTCTGACACTTGCTTATGTCGACTTCATTGCTGAGTACTACAAGAAGTGGATTCGTGTATCCGACACTGTTCTGGCTCTCAAGGGTCAGGCGTTCATGGACTACCTGCTCAAGGAGTTCGGCCATCAGCTCGCTGTTGCACTTGAGAACGCTGTTGTCGCTGAGATCGCTGGTTCCGATCTCGCCGCTAAGGTTACAAACCCGATCGACAACACTGCAGCAATGGCAGGCTTCGCAGCTCTGTCTGACGAAGCAACAAATCCGGTTGTTATCATCAGCAAGGCAAACTATGCGGCAATCATGAACGCTCGTGCTACCACAGGCGCTAAGATTGAAGATCCGTTCAACGGCATGGAAGTACTGTTCAACAACACAGTTACCGGCATGCTCGTCGGAGACCTCGATGGCGTTGTTGCCAACTTCCCGGAAGGCGAAGATTTCAAGTTCATCGTTGATGAAACTTCTCTCGCCGAGCAGGATCTTGTCAAGATCGTCGGTAAGGTTCTCGCGTCCATCCATCTGGTACGCCCGAACGGCTTTGCAGTTGTCACTGCTGCTTAATGAAGGCGAAGATTCTCGTCGACACAACTCTGACAGTGAAGGCGGGGCAGATCGTTGACGTTATGGACAACGAGATGCCCCTGCTCATCAGTCTCGGAAGGGTTGAGCCGGCGGAAGAAAAGAAGCAGACCAAGAAAAAGGCGGCGAAGTAAGTCGCCTTTTTCTTCCAATTAAAGGAGGGCAGAAGATGGACACATTACTGGCGAAGGTCAAGGTGGCCCTTCGTATAGTCACAGAGGACTTCGATGGTGAGCTTACCGACCTCATCAACGCGGCCCTTCTTGACATGAATCTCGCAGGGGTAAGCGAGACAGAACTCGAGGACGCGCTCATCATCCGCGCAGTCATCACGTACTGCAAGATGAACTTCGGCGAGCCGGATCAGTACGACCGGCTGAAGAAGTCCTACGATGAGCAGAAGGCACAGCTGGGCATGGCTACCGGCTATACCACTTGGAGCTATTGATGGACAGATCTACACCGATCACACTGATTAGTGAGACCTGGGCACCTGATGAGTATGGTGTGAACCAGCCAACCGAAGCAGAGCATCCGGCATATGCGAACGTCAGAAGCGTGACGCGGGCGGAGTTCTTCGAGGGCGGCCGTAACGGTCTGAACCCAGAGCTCGAGTTCACGGTCTTTTTCGGCGATTACAGCGGCGAAAGGATTGTGGAGTATAACGGCATCCGTTACACGGTTTACCGCACCTATCAGGGCAGAAACGACACCATAGAGCTCTATACCGAAAGGAGAGAGGGAAATGGCTAGTCATGCAAGCCGCAGGGTCGGAGTCATGAACTTCGGCGCGGTCACGAAGGAGCTTCTGAGGGAATACGGTTATGACGCTAACGATGCGCTCCGTGAACTTCTTCCGGAAGCAGCTGACCAGGCTGTGAAGGGACTCCGGCAGGACTCCCGGAAGCGTACAGGAATGTATGCGAAAGACTGGGCAAGCAAGGCGGAGCGTGTACGTGGCTATAGTTCGACTTACATCGTCTATAACCGAAAGCACTACCGCGTGGCGCACCTGCTCGAAAATGACCATCCGTTTCGGAACCAGTACGGAACCACAGGCTCCTGGAAGGGTGACGGACGGATCGCAGAGGTCGAGGAGTACACATTTGCATGGCTGGAGTCAGAACTCACTAAAAGGCTCGAGAAATTATGAGATACAGCGAAGTGTATGATGCGCTCAAAGAGACAGGCCTGCCTGTCACGTATGAGTTTTGGGAAAACGGCGACATCCCGCCGCTTCCCTATATCGTTTTTACTTACCCCGACAATGATGATTTCATCGCAGACAACACAAACTATTCGGAGATCGTCACCCTGCAGGTCGGTCTCTACACAAAGCGCCGCAGCGTTGCAGTGGAGCGAGGTGTCGAGAATGTGCTGAAGCAGTACTTCACACCGTACCGCAAAACGAGCGACTATGTCAGCGCCGATTCATTGCAGGAAACACTTTACACTTTGGAGGTAGCTATCAATGGCTAATAAAGTATTTTATGGTATCGAGAACGTATACTATGCAGTTGCTACCGCTGGAACGGACGGCACACTGACTTACGCCACACCGGTGCGCATTCCTGGTGCTCGCTCGATCACGCTGTCCAGTTCCGGAGACTCCACTGCATGGCATGCTGACAACGTTACTTATTTTGCGACTGAAGCAAATAACGGATATGAGGGCGACCTTGTTGTGGCTCTGCTTCCGGACAGCTTCAAGACTGACGTGCTCGGACAGGTAGACGATGCGAAGGGCTTCTTCGTAGAGAAGTCTGACGCGACTCCGAAAGAGTTCGCGCTGCTCTTCCAGTTCCAGGGCGATGAGAATGCCATCCGTCACTGCATGTACAGATGCACCGCATCTCGCCCGGAAGTATCCAGCTCCACAGTCGAGGACAACATCGAACCGAACGAGCAGACCATCACAATCACAGCGATGCCGCGCATCTCTGACAAGGTGGTAAAGGCAGAATGCCCGTTTGATGACGGCGCTGATAGTGCTTATCAGACATGGTTCACTGCTGTCCAGGAACCGACAGCTTAACTGAAAAACAGGGAGGTATATATGAAAAAGACCATTACAGTCGGCGGTAAGGAAGTCCCCTTCAAGGCTACCGCTTCCACTCCTCTGCGGTATAGAGAATTTACCGGCAGAGATCTCTTCAAAGATTTGCTTTCAATTTCTACCGCATCACAGAGTGGTGCGGTAGATTTTGATAAGTTTGACTCGGAAATCGTGCAGAAGCTCGCCTATGTCATGGCGAAGCAGGCCGATCCGGACATCGCGGAGTATGTAGACTGGCTTGATGAGTTCGAGCCGTATGACATTTTTCCGGGAGCGACAGGCGCCATTCTTGCGCTATGGGGTGCAAGTCAGGAGCCTCTTTCAAAAAGTAAAAAAAAATAAGACAGACGACGCGGCCATTTACGACCGCGTTATTTCTTCTGCGATGCACTGAGCTGGGGCTCAGGATGTCCGACCTGGATGCGCTGGACATGGGCATGGTCTTCGACATGCTCACAGAGAAAGGCAACGACTCGATAGAGTGGCCGGTCATCGCAACGCAGGAAGATATGGATAGATTTTAAAAGGAGGAGCACATGGCAAGCGGAAGAGTAAAAGGCATCACAGTCGAAATCGATGGCGATACCACTGGCCTACAGGATGCCCTTAAAAATGTAGACAGTTCTCTTAAAAATACACAGGCACAGCTGAAAGATGTCAACAAGCTGCTGAAGATGGACCCGCACAACACGGAGCTCCTCCGTCAAAAGCAGGAACTGCTCAGCAAGGCGGCTAAAGATGTCAAAGATAAGCTTGCAACCGAGAAGGAAGCCCTGAAACAGCTGCAGGCAGAAGGTTCTACCGATCCGCGGGCAATCGAGCAACAAAACGCCCTAAAGCGGGAGATCATCGCCACAGAGCAGGAACTTAAAAATTATCAGTCACAGATAAAACTGCTTCCGCCGGAACTACAGAAGGTCAGCGACATCTCCGGAAAGGTAGCAGATAAGACCAGAGGCCTGTCAGCTGCAGCCGCAGGGGTAGGTGCCGCACTGCTCGGCAACGCATACAAGGCGGCGCAGTCAGCGGACAATCTTGACACACTCAGCCAGAAGACCGGCTTCTCCGTTGAAGAACTGCAGAAGATGCAGTATGCGTCTGCACTCGTTGACGTATCTTTCGACACAATGACCGGATCTATGGCGAAGCTGACCAAGAACATGGCAAACGGCTCCGATGCATTCGGAAAGCTCGGCATCTCCGTTAAGGACGAAATGACCGGACAGCTGCGAGACGCTAATACCGTATGGTATGAAACGCTCTGGGCGCTGTCCAAGGTTCAAAACGAAACCGAGCGCGATGCCCTCGCCATGGAAATCTTCGGCAAATCTGCCGCAGACCTGTCCGGTATTGTGGACGATGGCGGTGTTGCCCTGATCGGCTACGGAAAAGAAGCCGAAGACCTCGGGCTAATCCTGTCTCAGGACAGCGTAACTGCGGCGCATGAGTTCAATGACGCGATGGACCAGCTCAAGGCAAGAACCGCCCAGGCGTTCCTGGAAGCGGGCGCTTCCCTTGCGGAGACACTCGTCCCGGCACTAGAAAATCTTGTCGAAGTCATCACGGGAGTGCTCCAATGGTTCAGCGATCTCGATGGAGGCACGCAGGCCTTCATTCTTACCATCCTCGGCCTTGTGGCAGCCATCTCGCCGATCG
>DLYC01000072.1 GCA_003447895.1 Lachnospiraceae bacterium
GGGATGAGTTCTGTGACTGGTATATCGAGATGGTGAAGCCGAGGCTCTACAGAACCGATGACGCGGACAGCAAAACGGCAGCGCTCTGGACTCTGCAGAAGGTCCTCATCGGAGGACTCAAGCTCCTGCATCCCTACATGCCTTTCATCACGGAAGAGATCTTCACTACTTTGCAGAGCAAAGAGGAGTCCATTATGATCTCCTCCTGGCCCGAAGTGAGGGAAGACTTCCGCTTCCCGAAGGAAGCTGAGAGCATCGAGAATATCAAGGACGCGGTCCGCGCAGTCCGCGCAGTCAGAAATGACAGACAGGTGCCGCCTTCAAGAAAGGCCAAGATCTTTGTGGTCTCCGAAAAGGAGGAGATCCTCTCCATGTTCGCGGACAACAAGCTGTTCTTTGAGACACTTGCCTCCGCGTCGGAGACGGTGCTCCTTAAGGACAAAGCCGGCGTTCCGGACGGCGCGCTGAGCGTGATCCTTCCCTCCGCGGCGCTCTATCTGCCTCTTGCCGACCTGATGGATGTGAAGGCGGAGATCGCAAGACTTGAAAAAGAGGAGAAGCGCCTTCAGACAGAGCTCAAGCGAAGCGCCGGTATGCTGAGCAATGAGAAATTCCTCGCAAAGGCGCCCGCTTCCAAGATCGAAGCGGAGAGGGAGAAACAGAAAGCTTATGAAGAGCAGATGAGGGGCGTTCTCGAGGAACTTGAAAATCTCAGAAAGCTCTGATCCCCGACCGGACGGACAGGATACAGCATCGAAGCAATAAAGAAACCAGAGGAAGGCGCGGTGCGTATACCGCGCCTTTCATCTGCAATCAGAGGGCAGAGGACCCCGGGACTTTCGGGATTCTCCAAAAAAACCGCGACTGTTCTTAGGAGGAAATTCTGATGGAGGCTCGAGAACTTTACGGAAACATCACGGATTCCGCCGGGGCGGAGAGATATCTGAACGAAACCCCGAGGTTTACCCATAAGAGTACGATCACAGAGCTTCGCCAATATCTCACAAGACTCGGCGATCCGCAAAAGGGAATGAAGATCGTTCATATTGCGGGCACAAACGGAAAGGGAAGCGTCTCTTCCCAGATCGCTTCGTGCCTCAGGGAGGCGGGTTTTCACGTCGGACTCTTTATATCGCCGCATCTTACCGATATAAAGGAGAGGATGTCTGTCGACGGAGTCATGATCCCGGAAGAGGAGTTCGTCGAGGCCTTTCAGGCTGTACTAAAGGAGGTCTCATCAGCGGCCAAAGACGGGCTCTCCCATCCGCTGTATTTTGACTTTCTGTTTCTGATGGCAATGATCTGGTTTTCGAAGAAAAAGCCGGAGTACCTCGTTCTTGAAACGGGGCTCGGGGGACGCCTTGACGCCACAAATTCTGTGGAAGAGAAGGTGATGACGGTGATCACCAGGATCGGCATCGACCACACGGCCTATCTTGGCAATACGATCGAAGAGATCGCCGCGGAAAAGGCCGGGATCCTGAGAAAAGGATGCCCTGCCGTGGTGCTGACAGAGCCCGCGGAGGCCTTTGAGGTGATCCGGAAGAAGGCGGATGAGATCGGGGCGCCTGTTTACGAAGTCGCTCCCTCCGACCGGAAAGTAAACCGGGTCGATGAGAACGGCATTGATTTTTCGCTGTACAATCGGTATGATAAAAATCTGCAGATTTATCTTCCGGGGAGGGCACTCTATCAGTGCGAGAACGCCGCGCTCGCCGCGGAAGCGGCCGGGCTCCTTCTTGACGCGGAAAAGATCCGCGATCCCGGAATCCTTAAGAGAGGGATCGAGAAGAACATCTGGCCCGGAAGATTCGAAGAGATCCTGCCGGGGGTCTTTATTGACGGCGCGCACAATCCGGACGGGATGAAGGCCTTCCTGGAAAGTGCCGGGGCTGTCTGCCGGTCCCGCGGCGCGGGAACGAAAGTAAAGAGGCGGATCCTCCTGTTTTCCTGCGTGAATGACAAAGACTACTCCAAGGAGCTGCAGATGATCGCGGCGAGCGGCCTCTTTACGGATATCGTCGCGGTGCCGATGCAGGGAAAAAGGGCTTTGGACGCCGCGAGCCTTAAGAGATCGATCGGAGAGTACGCGGCAGGGCTTTCGTTCCATGCGTGCGATTCCGTGGAGGACGCGGTAAACAGGTTTATGTTCGGCAAAGACAGTGATACGGAAATATATGCGGCGGGGTCCCTTTACCTGGTCGGAGAGATCCGGGGCCTTGTGCGCGATAAACTAAGGGACGGCATTACCGAAGGTATTTAAATGATTTTATTCAACAGCCTGACCTTCCTGTTCAGGTTTTTTCCCATTTTTTTACTGGTATACTATCTTACGCCCGCAAGATTCAGGGAGATCATCCTGTTTTTTGGGAGCATCGTTTTTTATGCCATGGGTACAGGGTACATGGCGCTGGCGCTGGTGTTCTTTACTTTGGCCAACTTTTTTCTGGGGAGGATCGTATTCGCAAGGAGAAAAGAGAGCGACCGGATCAGGAGCAGAAGAGCTTTTGTGGCGGCGCTCATACTTGACGCAGGGGCACTGGTCCTGTTCAAGACACTGGCGGGGCTCAGAAATGACGTGGTCCTTCCCCTGGGATTCAGCTTTTATCTCTTCAAGATGATCTCTTATCAGGCGGACCTCTTCCGCGGGGAGATCAAGAGGGAGCCGGAGATCCTCGATACGATCGTGTACTTTACCATGTTCACACAGGTGACGCAGGGCCCGATCATGCGCTACAACAACGTGGGATTTGAAAAGAGGGAGAGAACGGTCTCTCCCAAGGCCTTCAATGACGGCCTGTTTTTCTTTGTCCTGGGGCTCGGCATGAAAGTGCTCCTGGCAGATCCCCTGAGCATGCTGTGGAACGAGATCGGAAAGATCGGGTACGAGAGTATCTCCACGCCCCTTGCGTGGATGGGGGCCATCGGCTACTCCCTGCGGCTTTATATGGACTTCTGGGGATATTCGCTCATGTCCGCGGGGATCGGAATGATGCTCGGCTTTCATTTCGTGGTCAACTTCATCCATCCCTACTGGGCCAACGGTATTGCCGACTTCTACAGGAGATGGCACTCGACCCTGGGGAGCTGGTTCAGGGACTATATCTATATTCCGCTCGGCGGAAGCCGGAAGGGAAAGCTGAGAACTGTCTTAAACCTTCTGATCGTATGGATGCTCACAGGCCTCTGGCACGGGATCACCCCCAACTACCTGATCTGGGCCGGCGTTCTGGTGATTCTGATCCTATGGGAAAAATTTGTTGTCCGCGGGCTTCTGGACGCCGTTCCCTTCATCGGGCACCTCCATGTCTGGTTTTTGATCCCGCTCACATGGGTCATCTTCGCGATTCCCGATCTTGGCGGGATCCTCAGCTATTTTCAGAGGCTGTTTCCTTTTTTCGGAAGCGGGCTCAATGTAAACCGGGGAGATTTTATGAAACAGCTGACGGTTTACTGGCCGTTTCTTATAGTGGGCCTTATCCTGTGCACACCGCACTGGTACAAGATGATCGTGACGAACAGACGCCGGATGCCGGTCATGATCGCTATGACGGCCGTCTTCTGGATCAGTGTTTACAGGATCGTCATAGCAGCCAGCAATCCTTTTATGTATTTCAGTTTCTGACAGTAAGATACGGCGTCTTTGGGAGAATGATACTTGAAACTTCTGAAATTCATCTGGCAAAGATACACATTTTTATGCATATTGATCCTGACTTCGCTCCCCCTGATGATCCTTGGCTACGCGGGAAGGACCGGTCTGTACAGCGGATATGAGTTCTCGCCTCTCAAAGAGCCGGGCCTTTCGCTTGTCATGAAGGGAATTCACGACGGCGTATATCCCTGGCAGATGTTCCTCAAGGAAAAGGAACCCGAAGAGACAAAGGAGGACGAAGGCACAGAAGAGGCCTCTTCTGCGGATACCGCAGCCGCGGCGGACACAAAGGAAAGCTCCGTGGAGATTCCCGAGGAGGCGGACAAGGGCAGTTCCGTCGAGGAAATCTTCGAGATTCCGGAGGGCGCGATCGCGGGAGACCCGGATGTGATTCCGGAGGGCGTCTGCAACCCTGTCATGCAGGCCACAGACTACGACGTAGTCAATGTCGCTTTTCTCTCTCCCGACGATACGCAGTACAATACCGACACGGAGGGGATGTTTGCCAAAAACGGAATCTACTACAAGCTCACGACCGTAGATTCCTCCTACTTCTCCGATGCCCTTTTTATCGGGGATTCGCGCACGGTGGGCCTTTGTGAGTACGGAAGCCTCAAGGAGACGGCGGCTTTTCTGGCCAAAGAATCGATCAACGTGTACAATGTCCTTGAAAAGGAGCTTCGCTTCACGGACTTCGACGGAGAGACATGGGACAGCACGGTCGAAGACGCGCTGGACAAAGACAAGTTCGGGAAGGTCTATGTGTCCCTGGGCGTCAACGAGCTCGGGATCGGGACCACCTACATGTATTATGAAAAATACAGAGAGATCCTGGAACTGATCCGCGAGTACCAGCCGGACGCGATCATCTACATCCAGGGGATCATGCATGTCTCCTACGAAAAGAGCAGCAGCGACAGCTGCAGGAACAACACGGTGATCGCGCAGAGAAATTACGCCATCAGTACGCTGGCCAACGGAAGGGATATCTTTTATATCGATATGAATCCCTATGTGTGCGACAGCGACGGGGACCTGATCGACGAGTATTCGGGAGACGGGATCCACCTGAAGGCTTCGGCATATGAGCTCTGGGACAGAAGTCTTATGGAAAACGCGATCGTAACCGGCAATTAAGAGCGAAGGATTTTAAAAACATTCTTCTCATAACAGAGAGCGGGGAGTAAAATGAGAGAGATGGAATTTAAAATGGAGAGGGAGGGCCTCTTAAAAGAAGGCGATCATGTCACGATCGTGGAAGGCGTTCTTCCCAGCAACTACTATTACACGATCCATCCTTCACTTGCGATGAGCGGGAACTTTCCCTTTAATCAGCGTCTTCTCTCGAGGGAGGGAGAAGTCGTCAAAGTTGAGGAAAACGAGAGAGGGTTCTATGTGAAGGTCATGTTTGAGGAGGAGCAGAATTGAAGCGGATATCCTTAAAAAAGGCGGCGGTATTCATTGCGTCTTTACTGGCGGCAGTCTCTCTGTGGGGATGCAGTCCCGTGGCGACCGATACTATGCAGAAGGCGGATGAGGCGCTGGAGAAAGGGGACTTCGACAGCGCGTCGGCACTCTATGACGCGGCTATAGAGGAGGGCAAACAGCTCCAGGCCTGCTACAGAGGAAAAGGAATCGCCCTCATGGGCAAAATGGAGTACAAAGATGCGGCGGAGGCATTTGAGAAGGCCCTTGAGAGCGCGACTTTTGTCGAAAAGAACCTCTACCATGACGGCATGGAGGACGATATACGAAGGTACCTTGCCAGCTGCTATATTCACAAGGGGGAGCCGGAAAAGGCGGTTCTTGTCTATGACGCGCTCATAAAGAACGACGACGAGAATATTACCCTCTATATGGAGAGGGGGACTGCGAAGGCGGCATCCGGAGATCTTGACAGCGCCAAGCTGGATTTTGACAAGGCGATCAATATGGACCGCCACAACTATCAGATGATCCTGGACATTGCGCAGACATTCGACAAGTACGGCGGCAGGGAATACGGCGTCGGGTATCTGGCGGATGTGCGCGCAGACAGGGAGGACACCATCGATCCGGTCCTCAAGGGAAGGATCCTCTACTTTCTCGAGGACTATGAAGGCGCGGTCAATCTTCTCAGCTCCTCCGCAAAGACCGACGAGGAAGCTGCCATGATCACCTGCAGGTGCTTTATGGCGCTCAAGAACATGAAATCCGCAAGAGAAGTTCTTGACAGCATGGGAGAGAAGGTCGAGCGCTCGCCCTCCCTTCTGAACCTGTCCGGAAACATTTACTTCCGGCAGAAAAAGTTTAAGAAGGCGGCCGAAGTCTTTGAAAAGGCAGCCTCTGTCGCATCGGGATCGACGGAGCTTCAGGACATTCTCTTTAACAGGGCAGTGGCCTATGAGTACGCGGGAGATTTCGCCAAGGCCAAGGAGCTCTTTACCGACTATCTGAAGCAGTACTCCGGTGACAAGCAGGCTGTACGGGAACTGAAGTTTTTAAATACCAGATAACGAATTCGGCAGGATCCGCAGCTGATCGAAAGAGCCGATAGGAAGGATAATATACTATGATCAAGAGACTGATCGATGAGATCATCAAAAAGGATGCACCTGTTGTCGTCGGCCTGGATCCCAATCTGGCCTTTATACCGTCCGGCCTTCTGGAAAAGGCCCGTTCCGCAGCGGAGGGAGACCTTCCGGAATACTGCGAGAAGGAAAATGTGATCGCCGCGGAGGCGGTCTGGCAGTTTAACAGATCGATCATTGACGCTGTCTGTGACCTTGTGCCCGCAGTCAAACCGCAGGTTGCCATGTACGAGCAGTTCGGCATTCCGGGAATGATCGCCTACAAAAAGACGGTCGCGTACAGCAGGTCCAAGGGCCTCATCGTGATCGGGGATGTCAAGAGGGGCGATATCGGCTCCACCTCTGAGGCCTACGCGCGGGGACATCTCGCGGGCCATTCCTTCGATGCGGACTTCATAACGGTGAATCCCTATCTGGGTTCGGACGGCGTGAAACCGTTCATTAAGGTCTGTAAGGAATACGACAAGGGAATCTTTGTGCTCGTAAAGACGTCCAATCCCTCCAGCGGAGAGTTCCAGGATGTCCTTACCGGGGACGGAAGGGCCGTTTACGAGCTGGTCGGAAGGAAAGTGAGCGAATGGGGAGCGGACTGCAAGGAGGGCGTCTACAGCAATGTGGGAGCTGTCGTGGGAGCGACTTATCCCGAACAGGCCTCGATCCTGAGAAAGCTCATGCCGCACACATTTATCCTTGCCCCCGGCTATGGGGCGCAGGGCGCGACGGCACAGGACCTGAGCGGCTTCTTCGATTCTGACGGCCTTGGCGCGATCGTCAATTCCTCCAGGGGAATCATCGCCGCCTATAAGAAAGACAAATACGCGCAGTTTGGGGAAGACGGCTTTGCGGATGCGGCGAGGGCTGCAGCCGGAGAGATGATCGAGGACCTTCGGAATGCCATTCACGGGGGAAGGACCGTGTGGAATATCGGGCGATGACCTAAAGCCGGACATCGGACTTTGCAAATGAACATATTTGGCAGGAAAGGGGGCTCAATTCATGGAAGAATACAAAAAGAACTTTATAAACTTTATGGTGGACTCGCAGGTTCTCAAATTCGGCGAGTTTACCCTTAAGAGCGGCAGGAAATCTCCGTTCTTTATGAATGCCGGAGCCTACAAAACCGGCTCCCAGCTGATCAAGCTCGGCGAATACTACGCGAGGGCGATCAATGACCGTTTCGGACTGGATTTTGACGTTCTGTTCGGCCCCGCCTACAAGGGGATTCCGCTTGCGGTGGCCACGGTCATGGCGATCAGCAAGCTCTACGGGCGCGATATCAAATACTGCGCGAACCGCAAAGAGATCAAAGATCACGGCGATACCGGGATCCTTCTGGGAACCAAGCTCAGGGATGAGGACCGGGTGCTGATCATCGAAGATGTGACGACTTCGGGCGCTTCGATCGCCGAGACCGTTCCGATCATAAGGGCCCAGGCGGATGTAGATATCATAGGGCTTATCGTCTCTCTTGACAGGAGAGAGGTGGGACCCAAAGGTACGGTCAGCGCCCTCAATGAGATCAAAGAGGACTACGGCTTCCCCACAGGGGCTATTGTCACGATGGATGAAGTACAGGAGTATCTGTATAACAGGCCGGTAAACGGAAAAGTTCTGATCGATGACAAGATCAAAGCTTCTCTGGACAGCTATTATGCTGAGTACGGCGTCAAACAGTCATAAAGAGTAAGACATCAGGCTCCGCTGTCCAGTGCAGACAGCAGAGCCTGATTTACGGTAATGCTGAAGGAACCCGGAAGTCAGCTTCAGCAAAAAGCAAAGGAGAGAAATGGACCTGACAGAACTTCGATACACAGCCGCGATGGAGAGGATCCGGCAGATCCCGGGCGAGGACGGGACAGATCCCCGGTTTTCGGAATACTTTAAAGAGGGGGCTGAGTGGCTGATCCGGATGCAGGAGGAGGCGGAGTTTCTGGATTCGGGCGAGGCACAGACGAGTTCCCTTGAGAAACTCCGGGAGAGGAATCTCGCGCTGTACAGGGAGATCCTTCCGGGTTCTTATGAAAAGAGCTATTCGGACCCGGCCTATGCGGTCCGAAAGCTGGGCGCGGAATTCGGACCTCTGCTGTCGGCGCTCCGCTATGAGATGCGAAGCGTGATCCCGTTTGTCTACGGAAGACACAGGGAGCGATTTCTCATCCGCACAGAACTGTTTCTGGAAGTCTATACGGCTTTCTGCGTGGCTTACAGGGAGAGCGGGGACTGTCCCGGGGAAGGGCAGATCCGGAGTATCATCCGCCAGTATCTTTTCGATTACGCGGAGGAGGAAATGACCTTCTGCGAGAGGGAAAGGCTGGTGGAGGGAAGCACAAGGCTGCACGGGATGGTCATGAAGGATTCCGCGGCGGTCAGGGATCTTTATCTCACGGGGGAATTCGTGACCGGGGAGGAGATCCTTACCGCGGAACTGATCGCGGGACTTAGTGAGGAAAGGACAGCCCTGATCGCGGATACGGTCGTGGAGGGCTTTCTTCGTGGCTTTACAAACGGCGGCAAGAATATTCTGGCCAAAAAGAGAGCATCGGTCGTCTTCCACATGGGATTTGAGAGGCTTGGCAGGGAGATCGTAAAGCGGCTTTCCAAGGCGCGGCTCACGGCAATCCTTCCCGCCTTTTACCCGACTCTGTTCTGTCTTGGGCGGGATCAGGAGGAGTGTTACCGGGGAGCCGATCCGAACCCTCAGTACTTTGGCGACCACAGGGAGGACCTCGCGCTGTTTCTCGATGACGCGCTCTCGAAGAGGCGCCTGGAGGGACTTGCCAATGCCTACAGGACGCTCAAAAAAGAGACGGTCCGCTATGCGGGGCCCATCGTTCTTGAGACATTCGGACCGCCCCCTTTGATCCCGGAGAAAAAAAGGGAGGCCCCCTGTTACAGCAAGGCGCAGAAGAGGCTCAGCGCGGAGTACGTGTCCCGGGCGGAGAGACTCTGCGACGACGCTGTCGATGCCAGAAACAGAAGCTTTACGGTCATCGCGCATCCGATGCCCTCTGTCGCGAAAGGAAGGGCCGAATATGAGGAGATCTTCGACTGCGTGGTCCGGATCAACACACAGGACAACGCTGTCTTTGAGAGGGCGCAGACAAGGCTTTCCGACGCGCTCTCGACGGCCTGCATGCTGGAAGTTAAGGGAAGGGAGGGAAACGGGACATCCCTCACAGTCATGCTTCCCGAGCCGTCTGACCCTGACAGTGAAGCGAGCTTTACAAACTGTCTCTCAGACGTCAATATTCCCGCGGGGGAAGTCTTCACAACGCCGGTCCTTGAAGGGACGGCGGGAAGACTCCATGTGAGGAGAGCCCACGCGAACGGACTGTGTTTCAAGGACCTTGTTCTTACTTTTGAGGACGGGTGGGTCAGGGACTACAGCTGCGCAAATTATGAAGACGCCGGCAAGGGCCGCAGGCTGATCGAGGAGAAACTGCTCTTTCATCACAGAACGCTTCCTATGGGGGAGTGCGCGATAGGAACCAATACCATGGCCTACGCGGCCGCGTCAAAATACGGAATCTTTGACAGGCTCCCCCCTCTGATCGCTGAGAAAACAGGGCCGCACTTCGCGCTCGGCGATACCTGTTACGCGGGCGAAGAGGACAATCATGTCTACAATCCGGACGGAAAAGAAGTGATCGCCAAAGATAACAGCGTATCGGTCCTCAGAAAGACAAGACCGGAAAGGGCCTATTTTGGCTGTCACACGGACATCACGCTTCCCTACGGGGAGCTGGGAGAGATCACGGCGGTTCGAAGAGACGGCACGAGAATACCGGTCATCGCGGATGGAAAATTTGTGCTCGAGGGGACGGAGGCGCTCAACGAACCGCTCGGGCGGAGAGGAAGTTTCCAAAAGTGAGGCCTTTCGAGGTTGCACTGGAGAACCGTTTTCGTTAAACTAAACTCGTGAAGTTATGTTTGTTGACAGAATAAGAGGAAATGGACATACAAGAAGAC
>DLYC01000238.1:0-1983 GCA_003447895.1 Lachnospiraceae bacterium
CCTTGTTCTCGTCAGGGAGATCGAGCTTTTTGATCTTGACCATCTGAATTTCGATTCCGTACTGCTCAGGATCATAGTCTTTGTTGAGCTGTTCCAGAATTTTGCTGGATAGAGAGATGACGCGCGTATTTTCGTCGATGACGGTCATGCCGTCCTCGGTCTCCTTGGAGGTCTCCTGTCCGCCCTGGTCCTTCTGACCGGACTGGTCCTCCGGACTCTTGCCGGTCGATCCGTCCGCGGGCTGCTCGGTCTGTCCGTCCTGGGATGCGATCTCATCGGAGGTGATGTCCTGGATCTCGATGTCGGAGAGTGTGTCGTCGTTATCGGTCTTGTCCAGGGCGGCGTCGCGGGAGGCGATCAGCTCTTCCTGGGAAGTGGAGGACACTGTGTTCTTGAGGGCGCCGTAGACCATAGCGCTGATCTTGCTCTCGGCGCTGGCGGTGGAGGAGTTCAGGGTCTGTGTGAATTTAATGGGATCGGTGACCTTCCAGATGATGTAGGCGTCGACTTCCATCTTCTTTTTGTCGGAGGTGTAGATCTCGGTGGGCGCGATGTCATAGAGCTGTCTCGCCTTGGAGATGGTCGTTTCGCTCTGGACGACGGGAATCCGGAAGGAGAAGCCGGGTTCCGTGGTGACGCGCGATATTTTGCCCATGGTCTTGATGACTTTGTATTCGTTGGGGTACGTGACCACAGATGCCATGTTGACGAACAGGTATACGAGGATCACGAGGATCAGAATGATGCCGGCATGCTTTTTCATCACTGGTTACCTCCTGTCTGTGCAGAGGAATTGGCGGATGGCTGACCTGCCTGTCCGGCCTGGTCGGTGCCGCCGAAGGTTCCGTCGAGGTCGCCCAGGTACAGGCGCTCTGTAGTGCCTTCTTCGTCGTTGTTGATGATGATCTTGAGGTTCGGCAGGATCTCTTCCATAGCTTCGTAGAACATGCGCTGCCTTGTGATCAGGGGGTACTTGGTGTACTCGGCGTACTCGCTGTTAAAGCGGGCGACCTGACCGTTGGCCTCGTTGATGCGGGAAGTCTTTTTGGCCTCTGCTTCCTGAACGATCTTGTCGGCCTTGGCCTCCGCGGCCGGGATCTGCTCGTTGCGGTACTGGTTGGCCTCGTTGAGCGCGGACTCCTTGTTCTGGCGGGCGTTTTCGACCTCCGAGAAGGCTTCTTTGATCAGGTCCGTGGGGGGCTCGACATCCTGGATCGAAATATCGATGAGGGACAGGCCGATGTCCTGCTCGTCGAGCTCGCCGGTGACTATGTTTTTGATATTCTGCTGGATCTCGGATTTGCCGGTCGTGAGCGCGGAGTCGACGGTGTAGGCGCTGACGGTTCCGCGGATGGCGCTCTGGATCAGGTTCTTGAGGATCAGCTCGGGCTCCTCCGAGGCGTACAGGTACTGGAGCGGGTCCGTCACCTGGTAGGTCACGAAGAAATCGATGTCCACGAAGTTCATGTCAGACGTGATCATGGTCGACTCGCTCTCGACATTCTGGTAATTTCCTTCGCTGCTCTCCGTATATCCGACTTCAAAACTGCGGACGGTCGTGTTGATCTTGGTCACATGCTGAACGAAGGGAATCTTGAACTGAAGTCCCTTGTTGTTGTTTACGACGGCATTTCCGAATGTCGTGATCACGGCGCTCTCCGTCTCCGACAGTGTGTAGAAGGAGCCGAAGACAACGAGGACTACGACCGCGACAGCCAGTACGCCCAAAAGGGCTGTGCTGATCCTGTTGGCGATGTCCGTCCTCTTGTTTGAGGGGCCGTTCGGGCCGGAGCCGCTGTTCGGTGCGGAGCCGCCATTCGGGCCTGAGCTGCCGTTCGGGGAGGCGGTGTCGCCTTGTCCCGGCTTTTTATTAAAGAAACTTTTGCGTGGCATATAACTACCTCCTGTTATGTATTGGCTGTTCCCTATATTCTAACGGATTTTGCGGGCTACGAGAAGGCTTGGCGGTGAATTTGACCTCAG
>DLYC01000238.1:2107-6743 GCA_003447895.1 Lachnospiraceae bacterium
ATCAGATCAGAATTTACAAAGACGATCTGCAGAAATACCATCAGGCAATATTAAGAAAGGGCTAATCAATGAAAAGGAAAAAGAGTGTAATATCTTTGATTGCAGTATTGCTATGTACAGCACTGTCTGTTTCTTCAGTTCCGGCAGCAGTGGTCATGGCAGAAGAGCAGGCGCCTGCCTTGACGGAGCAGGAAACTTCGGATGCGCTTTCGGAAAGTGCGGACGAAGGGATAGGCAGTGAAGAAGACATTACGGCTGCGGAAGATACCGGGACGGACCAAACCCTGACAGAAGAGGAGGCGGATCAGCCGGAGGTTTCTGATGACGGAGAAGAGGGGGATACAGCGGAAGACTCAGCTGCAACCGGGGAAACTGTACCGGCAGCAGAAGAGGAAAACGGATCAGATGAGGAGTCCGATGAGGCAGATACCGGGCTCGAAGAAGCCGGGGAAAGTGATGAAACGGACGAATTGACCTCAGTAGAGGTGGAAAAGGATGTGGAAGCGGATGAAAGCGCTACCAACGACGAATTGACCTCAGAGGTGGAAGAAGCCGCGGTGAATTCCACAACCGCTGCCGCCGCCGAAGAACTTCTGAAAGAAGAGGGAAAGAAAGAGGCGGAAGCCGCGACGAGCGGCAACTGCGGCGCAAACGGAGACAATGTAAAGTGGAAATACGCGGGCGGAACCCTGACGATCACAGGCAAGGGGAAAATGGATGATTGGGATGAGCCCGATAATATGTGGGGGCTTACCAATGTGGTCCCGTGGGACAGCTACCGGGATCAAATCACGAAGGTCGTCATCGGGGAGGGTGTCACGTACACCGGCTATTGGGCTTTTGCCGGCACGCAGATCACATCGGTCACGCTGCCGTCCTCGATGAAGATACTGGGACAGGGGACTTTTGCCTATTGCAGGAATCTTAAATCGGTCAAGCTCAATGATGGACTGGAGAAAATCAGAAATCTGGTCTTTCTGGAAACTGCGGTTTCTCAGCTGACAATACCGTCATCCGTTACGGAGATCAGCGATACGCTGTTCAATGAAGTGACAGACGTGAAGTTTGCCGGCACAAACAGTAATTTTACGACCCAAAACGGCGTTGTGTTCAAGGACGGCGGAAAGACGCTTGTCCACTCGCCGCGCGACAGAAGCGGCACTTACAAGGTTCCCGCCGGCGTCACCAAAATAGCGGACTATGCATTTGAAAACGCGAAGTGGGATAAGATCACGCTTCCGGAAGGTCTCAAGGAAATCGGCCAGCTGGCTTTGGCCGGGACAGGGATCGAGTCTATTGTGATCCCCAAATCCGTAGAGCGCATGGGCTTTGGAGCTTTTTCAGGAACTAAACTGAAGGAAATTGTGATCCCCTCAACGGTCAAAGAGATAGGCGGCTACGCTTTTTCGTATTGCGACAATCTTGTCAAAGCACAGGTCGATTGTGATCTTGCGGTATCGTTCTCGGCCCTCTTTTTCCTTGACGAATCCCTTGAGACAGTTATTCTGAGCAAAAACGTGACGGGCATTCCCGAGCGCACTTTTGCGGGCTGCACTTCCCTGCCAAGCTCTTTTACAATACCGGGGACTGTAAAATTTATTGGCGAGCAGGCCTTTAACAGCTGCACACAGATCACGAAGGTGACTTTTGGCAACAGGCTGGAATCGATCGGCGAAGCTGCATTTTTCAACACCGGTCTCAAAAAAGTGACGATTCCCGCTTCCGTCAAAAGCCTCGGGATCAATGCCTTTCCCGAGGGCTGCGTGATCGACAATAAGGCGAATCTGATCACGGATAATGAGGGAAAGTTTGTCAGCACAGATCAGATCACCAGTGTTGATCTGAAGGTGACTTACGGGCAGACAGAGGCGAGAAGCATGCTCGCCATGATCAACAAATTCAGACAGTCATCTGACGCCTGGTATTATGACGAGAGCGGCAAAAAAGTCTATCAAAAGAATCTGTCTCCCCTCAAGTACGACTATGACCTTGAGAAGATTGCCATGCAGAGGGCGGCAGAACTTGCGATCAGCTTCGGCCATGAAAGACCTGACGGTGCTGATTGCATTACTGCTATGGAAAACGGAAAGTCAGCTTTTGGGGAGAGCATTGCATATAACTGCGATACCGCCGAGGATGCATTTGTCACATGGCAGGAAACAAATTGGGGCTATAATGGACAGGGGCACAGACGCATTATGCTCTCCGGTAATCTCAACTGCATAGGCATTGGACATGCTGTCTATAACGGAGTGCATTTCTGGGTTCAGGAGTTCGGAGCCTGGGACAATGTAAACACCAAAAAAACGGCGGCGGTGGATTCAGAAAAAACGGTGAATATGGTCGTCGGGAATGAATATTTTGACAGCTCTTATATCTCCGTGTCGCCTGCCTCCTACCTCCTGGATGTGAACGGGACGGCGACGCTTCCGAAGCCTTCCACGAATAAAAAGCTTGCGGGTTCGCTTACGCTAAAAAGCTTCCCGACGCTCGCCTGGAAGTCGCAGGACACAAGCATCGTGAAGATTCAGGGCGGCAAGCTTGTCGGCGTATCGAAGGGGGAAACCTACATCACGGCAAGCGTTTACGGCGGCACCAAAAAAGTGAAAGTTGTAGTCGGAAAGCTCGCGACACCGAAACTGAAGGGGACCGCCAACCACAGCGCCGGCATCGTCGTCAAGTGGGGGAAGGTCTCCGGGGCCGTCAACTACAGAATTTACCGAAAGAGCGGCACGTCCGGCTGGGCGGCGGTCGGCACTTCGACCGGCGAGAGCTACCTGGACAAGACGGCCAAACGCGGCGTCAAATACACCTACACAGTCTGTGCGGTCACGGCGGACGGAAGGTTCAAGACCAGTGATTTCAGCGCGGCCGGGGTGACGGCCTACAGACTCTCGCCGGTGCAGATCACGGCGCTCAAAAACACGGCGGCCGGCAAGCTCCTTATCCGCTGGGGAAGAAACGGCGCGTGCAGCGGCTACCAGATCCAGTACGCCTCCAACAAAAACTTCACGGGAGCCAAGACGGTGACCGTCAGGAATAAGGAGACGCTGAGCCGGACGCTGACGGGACTCACAAAGGGGAGACGATATTTTGTCAGAGTCAGAACCTTCAAGACGATCACCGGAAGCAATTACTACTCGGTGTGGAGCACCGTCAGGTCGCTGAAGCTGACGAAGTGAGCGGGCGCGCGGGGGGCGGATGGGCCTCGGAGGGGCGGAATACGCCGCCTTGCAATCAGGCAATGCAAGTTTGGGTAATTATTGCCTTTCTGATCCTGCTGTCCCCCATTGGAAAATCAAATATCGAATATGCGAGCGCTAATTATCGATATAACAAACAACATTCTCGATGGAATGGGGTACAAAATCAATATATGTGCCCGGATTACCCAAACTGATCAGATTCATTGAGTTTCCGGAAAATTTGATGGGGGACAGCGGCTGGCTGTCCCTGCCACATCCCAATCCCAACTTGCTTTAAAAGGAAAGAAGGCGAAGGCACAAATCGAAGGGAAGGAGGCACCACAATGCAATTTGACCTCCGGGGCGGATTCGCTTAATATAAGTGAAGCAAGTGACGGCGGAGCCGGTGCTTTGGGCTAAAGAGAGCAAGTACAAAAGGAAGAGAAGGAGACGGCTATGAAGATTCGATCAGCAGCAGTTCTTGGGGCAGGCGCAGTGGGTGCGTATTTTGTCTATGGGCTGACCGGGAAAGAGGGAATAGATTTCTGCGTGGTTGCGAGCGGCGAGCGGAAGGAGCGGCTGGAGCGGGAAGGCATTACCATTGATGATAAGAAAGAAGTGCGGACTTTTCGGCCGGCTATTCGGACGCCGGAAGAGGCGAAGGGGGTCGATCTTTTGATGATCGCGGTGAAGTACACGGCGCTGGATGCTGCGCTCGAGGACGTCCGGGAGATCGTAACACCGAATACGGTTGTGCTGTCCCTTCTGAACGGAATCGATTCGGAGGAGAAGGTCGGTACGGTCATCGATCCGTCGCAGATTGTCTACTCGCTGATGAGGGTGAGTTCTGAGCGAAGGACGGACGCGGAGGGCAGAAGTGTTGTGTCCTTTGATCCCACGATCAAGTGGGGGGTCTATCTCGGGGAGAAGGGATCTTCCGTGAAGAGCGAGCGCATTGAGGCAATCGAGGAGCTGCTTGCGGGGACTCCCTGCGGGGCTTTCTTTGTCGAGGATATTATTAAGGACCAGTGGGCCAAATATGCGTCCAACATCTGCTATAATCTCCCGCAGGCGGTGTTGAACGTGCCGTTTGGGGCATATTTTGACTCGGAGCATGTGGCATTTCTCAGAGACAGGCTCTTTGAGGAGGTTTACCGGGTCGGCGCGGCGCTGGGAATCGAGGTGGAGCAGCCGATTCTGGGGTGGAACAGCTGCGCGAGGACGGCGAGGTTTTCCACTTTGCAGGACCTGGACGCGGGGCGGCACACGGAGATCGACATGTTCACGGGCGTTCTGATGCGGAAGGCGGCGGAGGCCGGCGTCGAGGTGCCGTTCGCGGAGTATACGCATCACGCGATCAAGGCGATCGAGCAGAAAAACGACGGGATGTGGCGCGGGGAGATGTGAGTCGTCTGCCCCATTTTAACGCCCAAAGAATCACCACCAAAAAA
>DLYC01000276.1 GCA_003447895.1 Lachnospiraceae bacterium
TGGTGCCGCTGGCCTGTTCCCTGTTTGGCATTTCGAATGATGTGGCCATGCAGATCGTCGGTGTCGGTTTCATTGTCAGCGTGATCCAGGATTCCCTGGAGACCGCCCTCAATTCCTCCGGTGACGTCATCTTTACGGCGACGGCGGAATTTCTGGAGTGGAAAAAAGAAGGAAAGGAGCTGCCCATCTGATGAAAAGTATCAAGAGTGTCTATAAGATCGGTAACGGACCGTCCAGTTCCCATACGGTCGGACCTTACCATGCCGCGCAGACTTTCGGGGAGCGCTATCCGGACGCGGACCGCTACGAGGTCACATTATACGGCTCGCTGGCTTTTACCGGGGAGGGACACGGAACCGGAAAGGCGATCCTGGAGGGCCTTCCCGGGGCGAAGATCATCTTTGACCGGGAGACAGAGGACCTGCCCCATCCCAACACGATGAAGTTTGAGGCCTTTAAGGGGGGGCAAAAGATCGCCTCCGTAAGGATCTTCAGTATCGGCGGCGGCTCCATCCGCATCGAAAATGAGTCCTCCGAAGAGGACAGGGAAGTCTATCCGCAGAACTCCTTCTCCGAGATCGTCGCTCTCTGCAACCAGGAGAAGATCAGTATCATCCAGTTGATCTATATTTTGGAAGGCTATCAGCTTCGGGACTATTTGAGGACAGTGTGGAAGGCAATGCGAAATGCGGTGGAGCGTGGCCTTCAGACAGAGGGAATCCTGCCCGGCGGCCTTGAGCTCACCAGAAAGGCAAAATATCTCTACCATAAGCGCTGCTACAACGAGAGCGCGGATGTGGCCATGAACCGCGTGATCGCGGCCTACGCCTACGCGGTCAGTGAGGAGAATGCCGCGGAGAACCTGGTCGTCACGGCGCCCACCTGCGGCAGCTGCGGCGTCCTTCCGTCCATTCTCTACTATATGCAGGAGGACCGTGGATTTTCAGAGGAAGAGATCCTGGATGCCCTGGCGGTCGCGGGGCTTGTGGGAAATGTGATCCGGACCAACGCCAGTATTTCCGGCGCGGAATGCGGCTGTCAGGCCGAGATCGGAAGCGCCTGTTCCATGGCGGCCGCCGCGGTCGCGCAGCTCTATAGGCTGAGCATCGACCAGATCGAATATGCCGCTGAGATCGCCATGGAGCACAACCTGGGACTGACCTGCGACCCGGTGAAGGGGCTGGTCCAGATTCCCTGTATCGAGAGAAATGCCGTCGCCGCGATGCGCGCCCTCAGCTCTGTCAATCTGTCCCGATTCCTGTATGCCACAAGGAAGATCTCCTTCGATGACGTGGTGGCCACAATGTATCAGACGGGACTGGATCTGAATGAGAAATACAGAGAGACGGCGCACGGCGGCCTCGCGCAGATCTATAAAGAGCACCCGGACAATTAATAAGAGTTGTAGTAGATTAACGGCACGATCACAGCGCCTCCGATGAGGTTTCCGATCGTGACCGGAAGAAGATTTCCCAGAAGCATCTGACCGATGCTGATTTCCGCGCCGAGCATCATTCCGAGCGGAATGTAGGTCATATTGGCAACGCAGTGCTCAAATCCCGCGAAGACAAACAGCGCGATCGGAAACCAGATGGCCCAGATCTTTCCGGCGATATCCTTGGCGCCGGCCTGGAACCATACGGCGAGCACGACCAGAATATTGCAGAGAATGCCGCGGATGACCATTTCCATGAAGGGCGCGCTAACCTTGGCGGAAGCCACGGCGATCGCGCGCTCTCCCGCGGCGCCCGCGTAGAGTCCGCTGCCGGCCAGCAGAACGGCGAGGAGAACGCTCCCCAGGAAGTTGGCAAAATAGACAACGACCCAGCTCTTTAAGAGCTGCGCGGGAGAGATCTTCTTGTCCAGAAGGCCCAGTGTCAGCAGGTTGTTTCCCGTAAAGAGCTCTCCTCCGCACAGGACGACCAGCATAAGTCCGACGGGAAAGAGCGCCGAGCCGATCAGTTTGGCGGCCATGGCCTCAAAGGCTGTCTCAGCGGCCGCTGTGGACAGAAGAAAGGCGTGCGCGCCGAATCCGATATAGATTCCGGCAGCGATGCCCAAAAGGATCATTTTGCTGACCGGGAGTGTCGCTTTTTTGACACTGTTCCCGATCCAGATCTGTAGGATTTGTGCAGGTGAATTCATGACAGCCTCCTCTTGGCAGCTTCTACTACATGACTGATCAAAACGCAGGTGGTCACGCTCCCGACGCCGCCGGGAACGGGAGTGATGGCCGCTACGCAGGGTTCCACGTCCTCAAACGCGACGTCGCCGGAGATGCCGCCCTTGGCTTCATCCCAGTTGATGCCGACGTCGATGACGACCTGGCCCGGATTGGTATATTCTTTGGTCACGCTGTGCAGCTGCCCGGAGGCCGCGATCAGGATGTCCGCCTGCCTTGTGACGGAGGGGACGTCAGATGTGCGGGTGTGGCAGTTGACGACCGTGGCATTCTCATGCATGAGCATCATGGCGACAGGGCGCCCGATGACCAGGGAGCGGCCGATGACAGCGGCTTTCTTTCCCTTGATCGGGATCCCGAAGTGGTGAAGGATCTCCATGGCCGCCTGCGCGGTGCAGGGCGGAAAGCCGGTCCCGGAATTCGTAAAGACGCCGGCAAGCGACAGGTCCGTGCAGCCGTCGATATCCTTGGCCGGGTTCAGCATCTGTCTTGCCTTTTCATTGTCCAGCTGCCCGGGCAGAGGACGGAAAAGGAGAATGCCGTGGATGCTGTCATCTTCATTGACCTTCCGGAATTCCCTGTCGAATTCCTCCTGGGAGACATCCGCAGGAAGGATCACTTTTTGAACATGAATGCCGACAGCATCGGCGCGCCTTACGGCACCCCGCTCGTAGGAGAGGTCGTCCGGGCGCTCGCCGACGCGGAAAATACAGAGCGTCGGGACAACACCCTTCGCCTTAAGCTGCTCCACGTCCTCTTTCATCTTCGAAGTCATGGCGTCAGCGACTTCTTTTCCTCTAAGTATCCGTGCCATAATTATTCCTTTCTGTATTTTGGCGCATGAAAGATGGGAACACGGGCGGGAA
>DLYC01000087.1 GCA_003447895.1 Lachnospiraceae bacterium
GCCGCGATGGCGATGCCGGCATCGGCCTCGGACAGGGCCGGGGAGTCGTTGATGCCGTCGCCGATCATGACGACCTTGCGCCCCGCCTCGTGCTCACTGCGGATGAAGGCGGCCTTGTCCTCGGGGAGGACCTCGGCGTAGAAGTCGTCCATGCCCAGGCGTGCCGCGACGGCTGCCGCGGTCTTGCGGCTGTCGCCGGTCATCATGACGACGCGTGAGAAGCCGACAGCGTGCAGGTCATCCACGACGCGGACGGCCTCGGGCCGGATGGGATCCTCGATGCAGATAACCGCGGCCAGTGTTCCGCCGAGCGCCAGATAGAGGAGGGAGCAGTCGTCGGGCAGGGACTCGAACCGGGCGCGGTCCTCTTCCGTATCCGGCACCTCGCAGTTTTCATCTTCAAAAATGAAGTGGTAACTGCCGATCAGAGCGCGGACACCGTCGATGGAGCTGGCGATGCCGTGCGCGACGACGTATTCCACCTTCGCGTGCCGTTCCTCGTGCTCGAGATCCCTCTTTTCTGCCTCGCGGACGACCGCGTTGGCGATGGAGTGGGGGAAATGCTCCTCCAGGCAGGCTGCCAGACGCAGCATCTCAGGTTCGTTCTGTCCGCCGAAGGTGATTACCTCACGGACGCTGGGCGTCGCCTTGGTCAGGGTCCCCGTCTTGTCGAAGACGATGGTATCCGCCTGGGCGACGGCCTCCAGGAACTTGCCGCCCTTGACGTTGATGTGGTGGTCACTGCACTCGCGCATAGCTGACAGCACCGTGATGGGCATGGCCAGCTTGAGGGCGCAGGAGAAATCCACCATCAGGAAGGACAGGGCCCGCGTCGCATTGCGGGTGATGGCATAGGTCAGGACCGTGCCGCCCAGGGACCAGGGCACCAGGGAATCGGCCAGATGGGCCGCCCGGCTCTCCGTCGCGGATTTGAGCTTCTCCGAATCCTCGATCATGGACACGATCTTGTCATAGCGGCCGCTGCCCAGCGCCTTCTCGACGCGGAATTCCAGTTCGCCCTCTTCCAGGACGGTGCCCGCATAGACATAGGCGCCCGCGTCCTTGCGGACCGGCAGGGACTCGCCCGTCATGGAGGCCTGGTTGACGCTGCCCTCGCCGCTCTCGACGATACCGTCGAGCGGGATGACATTGCCCGTCCGGACTACGACGTGGTCGCCCGGCTTCACATCGCGCACAGAGACCAGGACTTCCTCGCCTGCCTCCGTCCGCACCCAGGCCTTGTCCACGTTGAGGTACATGCGCTGGGCCAGGTCGTCGACCGACTTCTTGTGGGTCCACTCCTCCAGGAGGGCGCCTGCATCCAGCAGGAACATGACCGATCCAGCCGTGGAGTAGTCGCCCCGCAGGAGCGAGACCGAGATCGTCGTGGCATCCAGGACCGGAACCTCCAGCTTACCCCTCCACAGGCAGCGCAGACCTTCGCCGATGTAGCGGGCGGCCTTGACCAGGTTGTAGACCCGGTTCACCGGATCCGGCAGGACAAAGGACCGGACCGCCCGCCCCAGGACCAGGAAAAAGAGCTTGTCCTCATAGGTCCGGCTCAGCTCGCGGCCGGTGTGCTCGGGCACCTCGACCTCCGAGGTCTCGTAGTCAAATGTCGACAGCGCGGAGATAATGTTCTCCCGCGCCTGCCTGTTTTTTTTATCATATAGAATCGTCGCGTCCATGGTGCGGTCAGAGACGGTCACCTTGGACACCACCGGGAGGGCCGACAGATAGTAGTGCAGCCGGTCCGCCTGGGCCATGGTCATCCGGCGCTGGGCCATCCTGACACGCATGCGGCCGCCCGATTCATGTAATATTCTGCATTTCATTTTTTTCTCTTCCGTATAAAACCGTATAAATTACCTGCGCGAAAAGACTATATACAAAGCCTTCGGATTGACTCCTGTGTATATGACCTTCGCATCTTACGTAAAACCGCCCCACAGGAGCATTTCCTGCGGGGCAGCTGTCGTCATACCGGTTTCTGTGATCTTATGATCATGCCTCTGTATAATCCGCCTTGCAGGCCTCTGCAGCCGCCAGGACTGCTTTTGCGTCCTCGATCTGCTTCGCATCCAGTTCTGCCTGCCGCTTCTCGTTGATCTCACGGGCATCCGCCGCGATATCGCTGCAGTTCTCGCGGATCGTGGTGACGTCCTTGAGGACCTCATCCTTCATGCGCAGAACCGCCGCAGTTCCCTGCGTATATGCCTTCTTCGCATCCGAGCTGGACAGGAGTTTTACTCCGTAGGAGCCCAGCAATGCGCCGCAGCCAATCAGTCTGAGTGCTTTCCAGTTGCAATGTTCCAAACAATCCAAGATAAACATAAGGTGCCTCCTGTTCTGACTGTCCATGCCGCCCCGATTCTCACGCCCCGTTCTCTCACGGTTTCTGATATTGCCTGTTTCACGCGACAGGGACCGGTATGGATATTGACCGCGCGGGAGTCCTGCTCATTCAGTCCCCGCGTTCGTCTGCTTGCTATAAACTCATGATAGTGAGTTAGTTTTGGCTTGTTCGACTCCAAAAAGACGAAATTATACGGTTAGTCCTAACTCTTTTGGCTCCAAAAAGGCAGATTGTGTTTTCAGCTTTTATACCACTTCCGGCCATGCCGGCATGTCAGGGCTCCACTTGCGTCATGTGCGGAGCAATTCCGTTCTCCTGTTCCCAGCGATAGCGCCTCCTGTACTGGCTGGGGGAGACGCCCATCACACTGCGAAAGGCCGTCGCGAACTTGCTCCCGTTCTCATAGCCGTATTTGCCGGCGATCTCCAGGATCGAATCCTGTGTCTCCTTCAGCTGGTCGGCAGCAGCCTCCATGCGCGCTTTCCGCGCATACGAAAAGACCGGCATGCCGTATACCCTGTTGAAACATACCTTGATCTGGGTCTGCGACACATGCATCTCCTGTGCCAGCTCCGCGATCGTGACATGCCTCTCCAGATTGGCGAACACGATATCCCGCGCCCTGTCGGCGATTTCCTTCTGCGACTCTGTATATTGTTCCATACTTCCGTCTCGTCTTCTGTTGTATCCACCGGAACTTCCGCGACATCCTTCCCGAATCTGTAATTCCGGGAGTCAACTGTCTGTCAGCTCACAAGTTATACGCCTTAAACAGAATTAGTAGATTCTAACTCTTCATCAAAAAAAGTGCCGCTCCCTTAGCGGCACCTAGAGTTTAACTCTTCTAACCAGATTTGTCAAATCTAACTCCCGGAAGGCCACACAGCTAAACCGCCCTGGAAAACCACCTGGGACGGTTCTCCTGGTTCAAAAACCAGTGACATACGTCACAGATGGTATAAAAAGAACCGGTAAGATACGTCCCGGATGGGACCGGAGAACCGTCCCTCTGGTCCCTTCACAGCTCGCAC
>DLYC01000094.1 GCA_003447895.1 Lachnospiraceae bacterium
TCCTCGATCAGGGAGTCTCCGTCCACAGAAGTGACCGCCTTAAACCTGCTGTTCTTGATTGCCTCCTCCTCACTGAATCTTCCGTCAAAACACAACTCATAGGCCAGATTGTCCATGTTGATCTCCTGCAGATCCAGGGGACAATAATAGGTTTTCTTTTTCTCAGCCATCCCGTTTTCCTCCTAAGTCCTGTCGCTTCTGTTTCGCTCCAAAGCCCGCGGCGTGGGCCGCCTCGCAGCGCAAGGGGCTGCCGTAAAGCGCCGGTCTCCCGTCCGCTTTACGGCTTCCCGCGCAAAGATTACCTCGCAGTCACTGTCATATGGATTCCGTCTCCCAAAACGATCTCAGCGGAGTCTCCGCTGAAAAGGTACTTCTCGGAAGTCTCTTTGGTCTCCCCGTTCTTTACGATGCCGAAAGGCTCCGCACCTTTGATCACGACCCCTTCTCTGTCCGTCTTTTCATCATAGTATCCCATGATATAGAGGTCCCCGGCGGACTCACACAGGTCTCCCAGGGTTCCTGCTCCCGTATTGAGCTTTGCGTCGCCGAGGCTTACGCAGCCGGTCCTGACCTGTCCGGTAATATCCGTGTTGCTGAGGCTCCCTCGAACACCCGGATAGCCGGCGATATTCCTGACGCTGATCCTGCAGTAGATCTCTTCTTCCATTACGTCGTTGATCGTGCAGTCCCCGATCTCGTCTGCGGCCTCACGGATCTTTTTGTCCTGCGCCTCAAGTTCCTTGTTCAGGGCAGCAATCTTTGCCTCAATTCCGGCAATTTCTTTCCCGTGATTCTCCATTTCGCGGATGGCGGCTTCATCAAAGGCCTTCTCTTCCTCGTGCTCTTTTTGAGCCGTCTCCATAACCTTGTCGCTCCGATCGGCAAGCTCCTCGATCTCTTCCCACTTCCCGGCAGCCTCTCCGAACAGGTCGTCTGTGTATCCTTTCCGGACATAGTCCGCTACGCCCAGGACTTTCTGCAGCTTCTCATCGACATCGTTCTTCCGGATAATGCTGCCGATCTGTTCGATATAGCCTTCGATCTCTTTTCTGCTCTTCCCGATTTTCTTATTCGTATCGAGGCCCGAAGAATATTGATCGAGGCATTCCTTATTTGCCTGTACTACATTCTCGTAGGCTTTCTCAAACCGTTTCTTCTTTTTGTCTCTTCGGCTTTTTTTGGTAAGAAGAAGGAACAGAATGAAGATCACAGCTGCGCAGGCGGCGATGATCAGGGCAATCACGACCCTTGCGTCCGCCATGACGCCTTCGATCTTCACCTCGGAGGCCGCTCCGCCCGCGTCCTCCAGGGTCAGCTTCACCCCGAAATCTCCCGCTTTCTGCGCAGTGAGATAAATGCGGCTTCCGGACTGCGTAACTTCCACACTGTTATTGGGGCTCAGCTGTGTAACTTCTGTGATGGTCACCGCATCGCCGTCAGGGTCCAGGAACAGTTCGCTTTCCTCTATATAGGTCTGCAGGCCTCCGGAGACGCTCTTTCCGGAGAAGCGCCTGCCGCTCATGTCATAGGTGACCGGCGCGCTGTTCTGATAGTTATAGGGAATGTCATAGGAGAGATCGACAAACTCATCCGCCGAGTCCGCGTAGGTCAGATGGAAGCGGAAGAGGTAATCGCCGTACTGATCCAGCGCAAATCCGTCACTTACCGCTTCGCCGTTCTCAATGCGCATATTCACGGAAACCGGCTCCGACTCCTCTCCTGCAAGGACGTAGTCCATCGAGGCGTTCGCGCCGCTGTCGACGAGGACCTGCTCCCCGTTTTCGTCATAGAACCTGGCTGTGACAGTCCGCGCGTTCTTCTCTTCGCCGGAATGCTTCATCTCTATTTTGGCAGAGAGGTTTGTGTAGCAGCAGATCGTTCCGAAGAAGTCCTCCGGGACTGTGCCGTCCACGGTGATCGACCAGTCTCCGGGGACAGGATTCGTAAAAGTATAGAAGGAGGCGGATCCGTCGCTCCACATCTCGTTCTCGCACTCCCCTGCCGCCGTGATCCTGGCATTACTTCCCACATTTCCGTCCAGGTAGATGTCCAGCCTCTTGATTCCGACCGCCGGAAGATAGAAGGATTTTCTTCCCGTGGAGTCGAGATTCTCTTTGCGGATCTGGATGTATTTCATATTGTTCTGCATCTTGTAGAAGACATCGGCAAAGGCAGGCGACAGTCCGGAGAGATCGTCCATCGTGACCTTGGAGAAACGCTCTTCCACATAATCATTGTCTTCCGAGAAGTAATTGACCACCTGGTGGAGGTATTCCTCATCCGTGCGGTCCTTCTGCAGGAACACGCAGTAGAGTTTGATCCCCATCTCTTCAAGCTGCGGGACGACTTCCAGCGTCTTCGCGTCCGCGGCCAGCTTGTAGTCCTCGTCTTCGTTCTGATTTTCATTGATTCCGTCGCTGAACAGGATCAGGATCTTCTCCCTCGAAGGGTCCTGTCCGTCGAAGAGTTCGGCCGCGGTCTCCAGCGCGTTTCCGATATTGGTGTCCGCGTTTTCCTCGTCTCTGTCGGAATTTTCCAAAAAGGAGAGGACTTTCGTGCAGCTCTCCCTGTCTTTCATCGAAGTCAGCGCCAGGGACTCATACACATGGTCGGCAAAATAGACAACGCCGATCCGGTTATTGGAGCCCACGGCAAGGTTGGTGATATTTTTAAAAGCCTGGTTCCGGACTTTCTGGTCCCCCCAGACGCTTTTACTATTGTCTATGACATAGACGACGTCGTAGCCGGCCTGATTGAGATTGTCGGGCTGTGCGCTGTCCGCGAGAGGGGTAACCATTTCTTCCCGGGGCTGCTCCTCGGTCTCCTGCGCGCTGCCGCCTCCTGAGAAAGGCAGTTCCGGCATGGCACAGGCTGTCAGTGCCAGAACGGCTGCCGCCACGGCCAGGCACCTGATCCTCTTTTTCCAGCTTGTCGCTTGTGTTTTCTTCATAAACTGTTCCTCCCTGCTCCTTATAAGACCCCATGCGGGTCGTTGTTCCGTCTGCCAGACTGCCCCAAGGGCAGCATCTGAATGGATCTGTTACCGGTTACATATATAATGACGCAAGAATATTGAAAATATGATAACCTGCGATTGTGCATTTTCCCGTTTGCTATACTCCACCAAAGATTATAAATGGAATTCCGAAAACATTACAGTAAATTGTGGGACAATCGCTTATAATTTCGTAATTTTCTTCCCAATCTTTAATTTGATTATACAACAGGCCTCCTCCGCACTGAATGAATTCGCGGTTTACAATGCCGCCTCCGCACTGCCTGGTCTCTTCTCCCCCTTTTTGTGATAAAATTAGGGAAACCACACGAAAAGGAGCGCCCATGTCCCACGGCTTTTTACCCCTCACAAAGAAAGAACTCACAGCGGATGGCATTTCTCAGCCTGACTTTGTCTACGTCAGCGGCGACGCCTACGTGGACCACTCGAGCTTTGGCACCGCCATCATCTGCCGCCTTCTGCAGTCGCGCGGCTACAGCGTCGCGCTGATCTGCCAGCCCGACTGGCGGGACCCGGGGAGCGTGCAGGAATACGGGGAGCCGCGCCTTGGCTTTCTCGTCTCCTCCGGCAACATGGACTCCATGGTCAATCACTACACGGTCTCCAGGAAGCGGCGCCATCAGGACGCCTACTCGCCGGGCGGCGCCATCGGTAAGCGCCCGGATTACGCCGTGATCGTCTACTGCAACCTGATCCGGAAGACCTACAAGCACACGCCCATCATCATCGGCGGCATTGAGGCCAGCCTTCGAAGGCTCAGCCACTACGACTACTGGAGCGACAGGGTCCGGCGATCGATCCTTCTCGATTCCGGCGCGGACCTCATCTCCTACGGCATGGGCGAGCACAGTATCCCCGAGATCGCCGACGCTCTCGCCTCCGGGCTGGATATTCGCGATCTCACCTACATAGACGGCACGGTCTACAAGACAAGGGACGAGGAGAGCATCTATGACGCTATCCGCCTTCCCGACTTCGAGAAGGTCAGATCCGACAAGCGCGCCTATGCCCACAGCTTCTCGATCCAGCACGCAAACACAGACCCCTTTCAGGCCCGGCGACTGTACGAGACCTACGACGGCAAGCTCTTTGTCGTGCAGAATCCGCCCGCCAAGCCTCTTACCACGCAGGAGATGGACGATGTCTACGC
>DLYC01000264.1:0-1631 GCA_003447895.1 Lachnospiraceae bacterium
AGGGCCAGTCGTGATTGACGTCATAGCCCCAGAAATCGCACCATGCGTTGATACCCTTCTCGCGGAAAATGCGGTCGAGATTGCGCAGGGACCGGATTCCGGCCTCCTCCCAGGCGCCCTGCCCGACGCAGATGATGATCTGCTTCTTGTTGTATTCCTCGATATAGGGATGGTCCGCCGGCATGTTGGGCAAAAAGCACTCCGGGGAGTTGTCATAGAGCGTCTCGTTCATCCAGCCCTTGAAGAACTCATTGCTGTCATAGACACCGGACAGTGCAAGGCACCCCGAGAAGAGATCGGGCCTTCTGAGGAAAGTCAGCACCGAGTGGTTGGCGCCCAGGCTGCAGCCCGTCGTCATGGGGAGCTTTCCGCCGGTCCTCTCCAGGATAAACGGCATCACTTCGTCAACGATATAGTGAAAATACAGTTCCTGCTTCCATGCTCTGCGGCCCTTGTCGAAGTCGCCCTCCGACCAGCTCTCCTTGTCGATCGTATCTACGACGAAGTACTGGATCTTCCCGCTCTCCAGATAGCCGCTGAGCTCGCGGATCATTCCGAACTCCTCATAATTGTGGCAGAGAGAATCCTGGGTGGGAAAAGCCAGGAACGGAACACCGTCGTGTCCGTAGATCATCATATGCATGTCCCGGTTCAGGATCTGACTGTATCTTGTCACTTCTTCTGTATACATAGCCTAACTCCTTCCTGATCTGTCACGGCCTGTTAACCGCGATTCACCGATAAGTATATCATAACGGAGCCGATTTACATTGATTTTTCATCGAATAATTGCTAAAGTATACCGGCGCGGCATATTTTGGCGCTGCAGAAAGGACATAAAAAATGGTAATCAAAGAAAAAATCTGGTACACACCTGCCGGTGAAGAGCGCACACTGCATATCTATCTGCCGGCGGGTTACGATACGAGCGATGAGAGATACCCCGTCATGTATTTTTGGGACGGCCACAATCTTTTCTATAATGAGGACGCAACTTACGGCAGATCCTGGGGCCTTAAGGAATTTATGGACGGTTGGGACAAGAACATGATCATCGTCGGGATCGAGTGCTCCCACGCGGGGACCCACAGGCTCGACGAGTACTGCCCCTACGACGCGAAGCTTATGGGCACTTCCATCACGGGCGAGGGCCGGCAGACGCTCGACTGGGTGACCGGAACGCTGAAGCCCTACATCGACGGGAAGTTCCGCACCTATCCGCACAGGGAGGCCACGGCCATCGGCGGCTCGTCCATGGGAGGCCTCATGTCGCTCTACGCCGTCACGATGTACAACAACGTGTTCTCCAAGGCGGCCTGCGTCTCCTCTTCGATCTTCATGGTGCTGCAGCCCCTCCTTCGGGACATCCGCGCGGCCCGCATCAATCCCGACACGAGAGTCTACCTCTCCTGGGGCGAGAACGAGGGCGGAAGCGATCCGGATTCCGGTTTCTGCAAATTCCTCTCCAACGCCAATCACCGCGTGGAAAACTTCCTGAACAAAAAGAGGGCGGGCACCCGCCTCTACTGCCAGAAGGGCGGCGGGCACTGCGAGGCCGATTGGGAAAAGCAGATTCCGCTCTTTATGGATTATTTGTGGAAATAATGGGCCGGCTGGGGCCGGCTGGGCCG
>DLYC01000264.1:1713-4714 GCA_003447895.1 Lachnospiraceae bacterium
TGTGAGTCGCAGGGACTGTCCCCCTGACTCAACCGGCCCCTAACCCACTCACGGCTCCGGAAATCTCGCGATATCCGACCCCATCACTCTCTTCACCTCAAACGGGATCCCATGCTTTCTGAGCTGGTTCAGAAACGCCTCTCTCACCGTATCTTCCCGAAATCTCTGCTGCAAAGTCAGAAAGATCTTCCCATTGACCGCTCCGATCTCAACCATCAGGCTGAACGTATTGGGCGGATGCGCCCACAATTCGAGAATATGCTCCCCGATTGCAGGATACTGCCATTTGCCCGTATAACTCACGAGAAAGCTCACATATCCTTCCCCGCCGTTGAACATCTGCTTAAAGACTTCCTTTTTGTCGGAAATACTGACAGCGCCCCTCGCTGCGGCACGGATTGCCTGCGCGCTTGCCGCGACGGAATTCCGAATTGCCTCGTCGTAGCTCTGGGCAAACGTCTTTCCTCGGTAAATCGTGGACTGCCTGGTCAGCGGCATGCCCCTCAGCCTGTCATCGTAATTAAAAACCACCATACTCAGGCAGTTGTGATAAGTCTTCTTCGCGCCGAGCATAGGCCTTGCGTTTACGACGTAGGCGCTGACGATCTCCTTGTCCCGCTCCGGATACAGCTCATCGATCGCCCGGGCCATGATGAGAGAAACCATGGTTCCTGGGCTCGCGTCGTGCGCCGAAGTGAAGCGGATAAAGGCGTCCTCCGGGATCGCGACGTCCCAGATCGAGGCCTCCGACGGCGTGAACCCCCCGTCCGTCTCGAGCGTGAACGCCGGCACAAACCTGGTCGGCGGAATATCCGACGGCTCCGGCATGATCACATCCTGCGGGTCGGCAAGTTCCGCGGGCGGGATCACATCCCCCGCCAGTCCGATCCCCTCCTCCAAGGGAGCGCCGTATCTCTCCCTGCAGTAGTAGTAAAGGAGTGTGGCCAGAACCCTGTACATGCCGGTTCCGTCCGTGACGCCGTGATAAGTGTCCAAATGGATCCGGTCCTCATTCCAGCACACGGCCCAGACAATTCCGTTCGTCTGCGGGCTGTTCAGCGTGATCCGCTCATCCGTATGCAAAATAGCGACCGGTTCAGGGCTCTCCACATAATAAAAGGCGCCCTCCCCTTTCCTCAGATGAACGTTCAGATAGGGATATCTCTTCTTCGTATCACAAAGAGCCCGGCAGAGGATCTCCTCCTCCACCGGGGCGTCAAGCCTTACGGTGATCCGCGCCGTGTAGTCCACCTCAGCGCCGAATCCGCCGTGCACATGCATCATATCGCCGGTTGTGATCAGTCTCATAGCTGCTTCCCCTGCCCGCGCTTTTTAGTGCCCCATCATGAGAAAGAGCGGAATCTGCATGATCAAAACAAAACCGATCACGATAAGTAGTTTCTTAATATCCATAGCGTTCTCCCTTCCGTTGAATGCCTACTGTACTCTATTTTACCACGGCAGATAGGCGGCCGCCACCGCAAGCGCCACGGCGGGCAGCATATTGGCCACTCTCACTTTTTTGCCCCACACGAGGTTTAGTCCCACGCAGAAGATAAGGACAGAGCCGATCAGGGACAGGTTGGCGATCGCAGTCTCCGTCATGATGGGCGCGATCAGCTTGGCCAGAAGCGTAATACTCCCCTCAAACGCGAAAATGGGAATGGCGGAAAACGCGCATCCCTTCCCCATGGACGAAGTCATGACCGCAATGATGATAAAATCCAGCACCGATTTGACGGCGAGGGTGGAATAGTCATTGAGGATGCCGTCCTGAATGGCGCCGACGATGGCCATGGCCCCTATGCACACCGTGAGAGAGGCTGTGACAAACGCGTTTACAAAGTTCGCGTCGCCACTGTTTCCGGTCTTTCTCTTAAGCCACTCCCCGAATCTCTCGAAGGCGTCCTCGATCCCGATCAGCTCCCCGATCACCGTGCCGACCGCAAGGCACAGAACAATGAACATGCTTCTTCCGCTCGAAAGCGAGCCGTCAGAGATTTGGAGCATTCCCTCCATCGCGCCCGCGATCGCGATAAAGAGGACGCTCACGCCACAGGTTTTGGTCAGGGCGTCCTGCTGCTCCTGCCCAAAAAACCTGCCGGTAAAACGGCCGACAACGCCGCCGGCCACACACGCGGCCGTATTGATAAGTGTTCCCAATCCGATCAAAATATTGTCCTTCTCTCTTCTCTTACTTTCAGGTCACGCGGGTTGAGCCGCCGCGCAGCTTCGCTCTTTTGGCCCCGTCGCTCTCCGCTGTGTTTCATTTTACTTCCTCATGTTTGTAATCGTAAACCATAAGTTACAGGAATCAGCTGCTATTTTCCTATATAATTCTAACTGATCAGTGGCACACTTTCTGAATTCACGGAGGTTTCAGATGAAGATTTACGAGTTTAAATGTCCTTCCTGCGGCGCTGACCTCGAAGAAGACGGCACCAAGCGCATTGTCCGGTGCAGATATTGCCGCAAGACTCTTTACGTCGACTATGAAACGGATCCCGTTACGGTCTCCATTCCCGATGCCCGGCAGGCCGGCCGCGAATTCGAACTCGGCAGAATGGACGCGCGAAGGGAGGCCAGCGCCCAGAACGCGGAGGTCGTGAGCCGGATCCTGGAAAACTACCCAAAGCTCATGGAATTTGAAGAAAAGAAAGCCGCCCTGGAGGAGAAGCTCTCCGGCGTCGGCGCTGAGATCCGGGAGGCCTCCCGCCCTGATACGGTGCTTATGCCTTTGCTCGGTTTTGGCCTGGTCCTGGCCGCCATGTCCTGCATCTACCATTCCGTGCTCATGCTGCTGATGGGAATCCCGGCCTCGTTATTCCTGCTCTATTTTGCCTTATGCCAGCAGAGCACGGTGCTTCGAAAGCTCCGGAAAAAGGAGAAAAAGCTCTCAAACTCCCTCAACAAAGTAAGCCAAAACATAGCGTCCCTCAGAAGGAGCTGCCATTCTGAGCTCGTCCCCGAAGCATACAGGACCCCCGAGCGCCTCGAATTT
>DLYC01000133.1 GCA_003447895.1 Lachnospiraceae bacterium
CCTATGCCATGACCATCACCCTTCTTCTCAACTCGGAAGGCAAGAAGATGGGCAAAACAGCGAAGGGGGCCGTCTGGCTTGATCCCGACAAGACATCTCCCTACGACTTCTACCAGTACTGGAGAAACATCGGCGACGCCGACGTTCTCAAGTGCCTGCGCATGATGACATTCCTTCCTCTTGAGCAGATCGACGAGATGGATCAGTGGGAGGGCGCAAAGCTCAATACGGCCAAGGAGATCCTCGCGACCGAGCTCACGACTCTGGTGCACGGAAGCGACGAGGCGGCAAAGGCCAAGGCAGGTGCCGAGGCCCTGTTCAGCGCTGCAACGCCCGGCAGCATGGAGAATGTCCCGACCGTCACACTGGCCGATGAGGATTTTGGCGAAGACGGAACGGTCGATATTCTGACCATTCTGGTAAAGGCGGGCCTTGAGAAGTCCAGAGGCGACGCGCGCCGCGATGTAAACCAGGGCGGCGTCACGGTGGACGGAGACAAAGTCGCGGATTTTAAGGCGACCTTCTCCAAGGAAGAATTAAAAGACGGCAAACTCGTAAAGCGCGGCAAGAAGAATTTCAAGCTTGTCAAGTATTGATACTGTCGCATAAATGATCGTAACTATATAAGAGCAGCGCATCCCGGGGGAGAATCTCCCGGGACTGCCCTGCGCCGGCGGAACTGATATCAGGAGGAACACAGATGATAGCAGCTGATGCAATCGTGAAATGTCTGGAAAAAGAAGGCGTGGAGTACGTCTTTGGCTATCCCGGCGTGGCGATCTGCCCCTTTTACGACAGTATTCTAAATACCGATATTAAGACGATCCTTGTGAGGCAGGAGCAGAACGCGGCCCACGAGGCGAGCGGCTATGCGAGGATCACGGGGAAAGTCGGCGTTGCGGTCGTGACGAGCGGCCCCGGCGCGACGAACCTGATCACAGGAATAGCAACCGCCTTTGCGGACAGCATACCGCTTGTGTGCATCACCGGGCAGGTGGACAGTAATCTCATGGGAAGCGACGTCTTCCAGGAGGTCGACGTCTCCGGCGCGTGTGAGTCTTTTGTCAAATTCAGCTACATTGTGCGAAAGGCGTCGGATATCCCGAGGGTCATCAAAGAGGCATTCCATATCGCCGGCACGGGCCGCAAAGGACCCGTCCTCATCGACATTCCGATCGATGTCCAGAAGGCGGAAATCCGCAAATTCGTGTATCCCGAATCCGTCAGTATCCGCACTTATAAGCCCACTGTGACAGGACACGCAGTCCAGATCAAAAAAGTGATCAAGGAGCTCCAGAAGGCCAAGAGGCCCATTATCTGCGCCGGCGGCGGCATTCACCTGTCAAGCGGCGCCAGGGAAGAGGTGCGCCGGTTCGTCGAGAACAATGATATCCCGGTCGTCTGCACCATGATGGGTCTGGGCGTTCTGCCCACGGACCATTTCCTTTTCTACGGCATGGTGGGAAATAACGGCCAGGCTTACGGAAACAGGGCCATGAACGACGCCGACATGATCATCATGGTGGGCGCGAGAGTGGCGGACCGCTCGATCAGCCAGCCGGACCTGATCACCGAGAACAAGGTTCTGGTCCATATCGACGTCGACCCCGCCGAGATCGGAAAGAACGCCGGTCCCACGATTCCCCTGGTAGGCGATATCAGGCATGTCTTCGAGGAGTTCAACAAGGCGGAGATCACTGCGGACTACTCCCTGTGGATCGACAAACTGGACGGCTACAAGGACGACACACAGAACGCGTCCCGCAGAAAGCGCCACATGTATTCCTCGACCATGACGGAAGAGGAGATCAACGCACTCACCGTCAACCCGGAGATCTTTATAAAGCGCCTTTCCAGGGCCATGAGAAAAGATATGGTCTATGTGGCGGACGTGGGACAGAACCAGCTCTGGTCCTGTGCCAACTGTGTGATCAAGGACGGCGGACGCTTCCTCACGAGCGGCGGCATGGGCACTATGGGCTACGCAGTACCCGCGGCGCTGGGGGCAAAGCTCGGGGCGCCCGACAGGCAGGTCGTGGCGGTCTGCGGCGACGGCGGTTTTCAGATGACCATGATGGAGCTTGCCACGATGAAGCAGTACAAGGTCCCGGTCAAGATCGTTGTGCTCAGAAACAACGTTTTGGGCCTTGTGCGCCAGTATCAGCATTTTACTTACCAGGACCGCTTCTCCGTGATCGATCTGGGTGACTCCATTCCGGACCTGAGAAAGCTCGCGGACGCCTACGGAATCCGCTATCAGCTGGTCGCGGCCGTAGAGGACATGGACAGCGGCATTGAACAGTTCCTTGCAGACGATGAAGCGACGCTCATGGAAGTGATCGTGGATCCCAAGCTTGTGGTTTGACAAAAATCCGATTGACAAAAAGTCTAGAGGAAGCAGTGAGAAATCAGTGAGGAATCAGTTATGAAGAGAATCTATTCTGTGCTGGTGGAAAACCGATCCGGTGTTCTGTGCAAAGTGGCAGGACTTTTTTGGCGCAGATGTTTTAATATCGACTCCCTGGCCGTCGGTGAGACGGAGGACAAGAATGTCTCCAATATGGTCATCGTCTCCAGCGGCGACCGCAGGACGCTTGAACAGATCGAGAAGCAGCTCAACAAAAAGCTCGACGTCATAAAGGTCAAGACCTTCGACGAGACGGAGAGCATCAACAGGGAGCTGATGCTGGTCAAGGTCCGCTATAACCGCACCAACCGAAAGGACATCATGGAGAACTGCGAGATCATGGATGCCAGAATCGTGGACATGTCCAAGACCATGATGACCATCCAGATGTGCGACACGCCCGAGAGAGTCCAGATCTTTCTGGACACGCTGCGCACCGTGAGCATCATCGAGATCGCAAGGACCGGAACCCTGGCGCTCCTCAAGTGCAGTGAACAGGGCAAATAAGCGCTCCGCGAACCTTAACTTGGGTTTGACTTGACAACCAAGCCGCGTTATAATAGTTGCAATTTGACAAAACATTAAAATTATTCATCGGATGAATGAATCAAATTCATCAAATGAAGGGATAAGATGAAATGAGTGAAGTAACCAACAAAAAGGTGTTTCAGATCCTTGCAGATAACAATTCCGGTGTACTGAGCCGCATTTCAGGCCTGTTCTCCCGCAGAGGTTATAACATCGAGAGCATCACGGCCGGTGTGACCGCAGAGCCCACCATCACCCGCATCACAGTCGTAACGTCGGGTGACAACGACATCATGGAGCAGATCGAGAAGCAGGTCGGAAAGCTCGTGGATGTCCGGGATATCCACGAACTTAAGCCCGAAGAGAGCGTTTTCCGCGAGCTCGCGATGATCAAGGTCAGAGCGAACGCAAGCCAGAGAGAGAATGTGATCGCCCTTGCCAATATTTTCAGAGGAAGCATCATCGACGTATCCCATGAGAGCCTTATGATCGAGGTTACCGGAAACTCCGGAAAGATCGACGCGTTCTTAAAGCTTGTCAGTGGCTATGAGATTCTGGAACTTGCAAGGACCGGTGTCGCGGGACTCGGAAGAGGCGTCAAGAACGTGATCGACATCGAGCAGCTCGGCTGAGCACATAGTTTTCTGTCCGGACCTGCTATCTT
>DLYC01000010.1:0-2089 GCA_003447895.1 Lachnospiraceae bacterium
TGGCTGTGGCTGATCCTGATTCCGGCCAACTATCTGATCGATCGGCTGGTCCTGCGATGGAGCCTCGGCGAGATGCCGGAAAGCAGCGCTTTCTGCAGAAAGCATACCTGGAAGATCTGTATTGCCGGCTTTTTCGGGGATCTGTGCGGGGCGATCGTCCTGTTTTCTGTATTTGTGATTGCTACTTTGGCAGGAGACGGCATGCAGACAGCCCCCTTGTTGGACAAAATGGAGCAAGGCATAGCCGGTGATCCGTTCAGCAGCATTGCGGCATTTCTGATGGTTGCGGTATCGGTTGCTGTGGCAGGGCTTGTGATCTTTCTTCTTGACAGGAAGATTTTGACCCGTGCGGGGCTTGCTCCGGATCAGGCCAAAAAGTCGGCGTTGTGGATTGCGGTGATCACTGCGCCGTATCTGTATTTTGTCCCGTCAAGGCTGCTGTATTGAGTCAGGGGGACAGTCCCAATGTCATTTAGATAGGGGGACCCCCCGTCAAAATTTAAGTTAAATCACGAAATCAGAGGTTAAAATGCCTCTGATTTTTTTCTTTNNTCTAAATGTCATTGGGACAGTCCCTGTGACTCATTGGACGCAATGAGTCAAAGGGACTGTCCCCTTGACTCAATGACTCGGAGGTAGACAAAGCACGCCAGAATTTGGAACACCGTCGAGCAGGGAATCCCCAGCCCGATGTAGAAAAGCCGCCCGGTGAGGCGGCACATGACGTATGCCACCGGAATGCGGATGAGAAAGGCCGCCGCAATGCCCTGCAGCATGACAAAAGTGGTACACCCCAGTCCATTGTAAAATCCAATGAAACAGAACAGGAAGCAGGTCAGCAGGCAATCGATGCCGTAAGCCTTGAGATAATCGAAGCCCGCCGCGACCACATCCGCGTCGTTGGAGAAAATGCCGCATAGCAAATCTCCATGAAAGAACGCCAGCCAAAACATCACCGCCCCAAACGCTGTCGACAGTACGATCGCGATTTTGAGGCCCTGTACGGCGCGGCTGTCTTTGCCGGCACCGTGGTTTTGCGCCACATAGGCGCTCATTGCCTGCATGAACGCAGAGGGGATCAGCATGATAAAGGCGCAGACCTTTTCCGAGACCCCGACTCCGGCGGAAGCGATCAGACCGAGGGTGTTGACGATCGCCAGCAGAACGAGGAACGACAGGCCGACCAAAAGATCCTGCAGAGCGATCGGTGCGCCAAAGCGGGTGATCCTCGCCATAATGGCAGGCTCGATCCGCACGTCTTTGCGCGAAAACGAAAAGGGAAGCGTCCGGCGCCGCAGCACGAGCAGCGAGATGAGCACGCTGATCGTCTGCGAAGAGACGGTCGCGAGCGCCGCACCCGCCGCACCCATGTGGAGGCCGGCAACCAGAAACAGGTCGCCTGCAATATTGCACACGCTTGCAATGGCAACGGTCATGAGCGGCGTCTGCGAATCGCCCAGCCCACGCATGATGCTCCCGAGCACATTGTAGGCTACTATCATGATGGATCCTGCGCCGCAGATCGCGATGTAGTGACTGGTCTGCGCAAAAGCCTCGGTCGGCGCATTCATGAGACCTGCGAGAACTTTTGACAGCAACGGGATCAAAATAGTGAGCGCAGCCCCGGCACTAAGGAACAGAACGATACTGGTTCCGATAATCCTGCCGCCGGATTTGCGGTCGCCTTCGCCTATCTTTTGCCCCAGCAGGATTGTTGTCCCCATGGCAAAGGAGCTGATCAGCCCGGTAATCGTATGCATAATCTGCGAGCCGATGGCGACGCCCGAGACGTCCTGCGCCTGCGCAAATTTGCCGACGACCAGCAGGTCGACGGCGCCGTAGAGCGCTTGCAGGAACAGCGCCAGCAGAATCGGCATGGAAAAGCGGATCAGCGGTCCGACGATGGGGCCGCGCGTGAAATCGGTGGTTTTGGTCATATTGCCTCCTTGAAAAGGGATTGTGCTGAGCGGAGATAGGGGCGCGGTTAGCTATTCTAGCAACTGCGGAATGAAATTGCAAGGGGCAATGATACCCGGCGGTAGTTGTGCTACAATACAGGCATGAGTCAGGGGGACAGTCCCTTTGACTC
>DLYC01000010.1:2139-4730 GCA_003447895.1 Lachnospiraceae bacterium
TGACTCATTGGACGCAATGAGTCAAAGGGACTGTCCCCCTGACTCAGGAAAGGAGCAGGCAGGCGCCGCCTGTCAGGTACAAAAGGATGAAAAAATACGTTGTATACACTATTGTTGCCGCAATGATTCTGAGTCTTGTTTCCTGCGGCGAAAGCGGAAGCCGAACCGCCGCCGCGGCCAAGGACGCCACGCCCAAGGACGCCGCCGCCACAGGCTCGTCTGCGCTCGCGGCATCCTTGGCCGCGACAGAACTGGCCGCCTCTCCGAATGGCGATTATTCTACGATGGGAACCCTGGCGGAAGAGTCGCCGGTCATAGACGGCATCTATACGGCGCCGGTCGAGTATAAGGCTGACGAAGGGAAGTATTATCTCACAGATCTGAAGCGGCGATTCAGAGTCGGCAATTTTAATGGCAAGACCAGTAAAGACGAGAACTTTAAGCCGGTTTACAGCGCCGGCAATTCGATCTTCGGAGACACGGAAGAAGAAGCTGACCAGGAGCTCTACAAAGGGTTTTACCTGACGACAGAGATCGGAAAGATCCGGGATTATTTCTTAAAAAGTTTCGGGGTCGATACGCAGGGCCACACATTGTTCATCGGCTATAACGATGGCAAAGAAGATGGAAAAAATGCGTATGGCGGAGTAGGAGAGGACAAAACATACAGTACCATTTATGTTGGGAAGAATGTCAGCTTCCCCTGCCGCGATATTTTGGCGCATGAGTATACGCATACGATTCAGTACATGCATCATTTCGTACAAGATGTAAATGAAAAAGGCTCTGAGGTGAAAATTGACGAGGAAACGGTTACTATATCCGAGGGGCTTGCTGACGTATTCGCGTGTTTTTATACGGGAAAGTGGGACCTTGATTTTACGCCTCTGGGAAATGGAGTTGCGCACAGGAACGCGGCAAATCCTTCCGGAAATCACAAGGCCAACATCCACGACGAAGTAAAGAGTTCCGAAAAGGAGTACGGCTATAACTATGCGACCTGTATCTCCCGCGCGGCCTATCTGATGTCCGAGTCCAAGGCTTTCACAAAGGAGGCGCTCCAGTCATTGTGGTTCGACGCCATGGTCTCCCTCACGGCGCACTGCAAATACACTGACTTGAGGGAAGCCATGGAGAAGGCCGCCATACGCGCCAAAATGACGGGCAAGCAGAAGCTGGCACTTGCGAACGCTTTTGACGCAGTCGGCATCAGCCATTTTGACACCGCGGCGAAATACAACGGCGACATCGAGGTGGCCATCTATGATCATGAGAACAATTTCTATGATGATTATAAGGTCGAAATATACAGGCTGATCAAGGACTCCCGCGACAACGGGGCGACCTGGAATTACACCACGACTTTCGTCGAGTCCCACGACCGGAATAAGCCCGAGCCGCTGCAGCTGCATCTTGACGAGGGCACCTACAGGATCCTGATCTCGGACAACTCACCGGGCCAAAAAATAGTGGACTACACAATCGCCGTAGACCCTGCCTCTGGCAAAAGATTGATAGAGGAGCGGAATTTTGACGTGCCTGATAGTGAGGATGCGGGCCCGGGCGATTCTGACGGGGAGGCGGAGCCGGAGGATTCGGGTGATTCTGACGGGGAGGCGGAGCCGGAGGATTCGGGTGATTCTGACGATGCGGCGGAGCCGGAGGATTCGGGTGATGAGGCCGCCGGCCCGGGCGATTCGCAGGGGGAATCCGAGGAAGACGGCGGGGACGGTGAAAGCTCTGACGGCTTCCAAGGTCTGTGGATTACGTTCAGCAGTATGGGAACGCTTTACTATTTTGACGGCGGAAAGGTCACGTGCTATAGCAAAACCGATTACTCGGCGCCGGTGTCAGACCGGCATTACACCAAAAAATGGACGCGAAATTATATCGTCGAAGATTTGAGCGGCGCGGACGGCCCGGGGCGGGCGGCGGTTCTCGAGAGCGGGATCGAATATCGGCTTATCGACGGCTCGCCGGATGTCCTCGACTGCTACTTCCTCGACGAGAATAACCGGTATCAGCTGAGCGGATCAGGTTCGCTGATGCGGGTGACGGATTACACGATCGACGACCTCATCTTGCAGTGAGTCAGGGGGACAGTCCCTTTGACTCAAACAGTGAGTCAGGTGAGTCAGGGGGACTGTCCCTTTGACTCAGAAAGGAAAGACTATGAATAAACCAATTGTAAGAGATGTTCTGTTTTTGGGGCAGAAATCGGAAGAAGCAACTAAGGAGGATCTTTCTGTCGGGCGCGATCTGATCGACACACTGATGGCAAATCAGGAGCACTGTGTGGGGATGGCGGCAAATATGATCGGTGTCAGGAAGAGGATCATCATCGTCAACATGGGCTTTCTGAATATGGTCATGTACAATCCGGTGATCGTGAGCCGGGACACGCCTTATGAAGCGGAGGAAGGATGCCTGTCGCTGGAAGGTGTTCGCAGGACAACCAGGTACAGAAATATCGAAGTTGAATATTTTGACGGAGCGTGGAAGAAGCATCGGGAGAAGTTTTCGGGATTCAGGGCGCAGATTATTCAGCATGAGGTGGACCACTTGAATGGGATTGTGATCTGATGGTTTGA
>DLYC01000010.1:4824-7775 GCA_003447895.1 Lachnospiraceae bacterium
TTTGACTCAGGAGGGAATGAGGATGAGACTGTTTATTGCGATACAGATTTCCGCTGAGATGAAGAAGGCGGTGACCGGAACGATGCACGAGCTGAAGAAAGCCGATGTGCGGGGGAGCTATGTGCCGGCGCAGAACCTGCATGTGACGCTGGCTTTTGTCGGGGAGACTAAGGACGCGGCGGCGATCAAGGCGGCGATGCAGACGATTTCCTGGAAGCCTTTCAGCATGGCGTTCTCGGAGATGATGGCTTTGGGCAATCATTTGTGTGTTGGGATCAAGGGGAACCAGGGGCTCAACAAGCTGGCCAGATATGTCGGGGCGGCGCTCGACGAGGCGCAGGTTCCTTACGACCGCAAGAAGTTCGTGCCGCATGTCACGGTGATCCGCAATATGGGCGGCCCTTGGAAGAAGGTCTCTCCGCCGAAGGCGGACATGACGGTCAGGAAGATTTCTCTGATGAAATCAGAGCAGAAGGATGGGAAGCGCGTGTATACGGAGATTTTTGCGGTTGAGGTTTAGCGGTGGGGAGTTTATGGTGCCAGGCACCATAAAATTTCTATAAACTTTTTATAAACAGCGAGTTTATGGTGCCAGGCACCAAAGGAGAGGAAAATGGAAAAACTGACAATTGCGGAGGCGAAGAGGCTGAATGATACGATGGTGACGGAGGATCACCTGAAACTTCATGCCGCCAATGTTGCTGCATGCATGGGGGCCATGGCGGAATATTTTGGCGCGGGTGCGGATAAGGAGCATTGGGAGGCGGTCGGCTATCTGCACGATTATGATTATGAGAAGTTTCCGGAGGAGCATTTGGCGCACACGGAGGAGCCGCTGCGCGCGGAAGGCGTACCGGAGGAGGACATTCGGGCGATTCTCAGTCATGGGTATTCTATTTGCACCGATGTGGAGCCTGTTTCCGACCTGGAGAAAAGCCTGTTCACGGTGGATGAGCTGAGCGGGATCATTCAGGCGGCGGCGCGGATGCGGCCGAACGGGATTGTTGATATGAGTATCAAGAGCTTTATGAAGAAGTGGAAGGACAAGCGCTTTGCGGCGGGGTGTGACCGCGATATTATTCTGAAGGGATGCGGAATGCTGGGCATGGAGATCCGGGATGTGGCGGAGGTCTGCATCCGGGGGATGCAGGAGCATGCGGAGGAGCTGGGGCTTAGTCGTTGAGGCCGCGGCGTCGGTGGTGAGTCAGAGGGACTGTCCCCTTGACTCATTTGGCGCGGAGATTGAGTCAGAGGGACTGTCCCCCTGACTCGGAAACGCAGGGCGGATTGCCGGCAAGGGGATGCTACAGTGAAAGTGTCAAAGAAAACGGCGCAGCGGCAAGCTGTGCGAGCCATGAATTGAGGAGGCGAATATGACGACAAGAGCATACCCCGATATTTTTGAACTGAAGACCATGTTAAAGCTCCGCAAGGAGATGGATGAGAAAAAGCGGGAAGCCGCCTCTCTGGGATTTTTCGGCAGAAAACGGAAGGCGGCCCTGGAGAGGGAGGCCGCAGAGCTGCAGCAGAAGCTGGAAGAGACCCGTCAAAAAATTCTGAATCTGGACTATCCTTACGACCATCCGATCATGCTGGCGGCGAGAGATATGGACGCGATTCCTTATGGGAGGATGACGGATGATGAGCCAGGGGGCGGGGAATCCATCCTGTGGCAGCTGATCGATATCGTTGATACAAAAGCGCTTCTGGTGTCCAGGCACGCTCTTTTTGCTGCGACTTTTCACTCTTTTTTTGAAGACGTGACTTATGAGGATTCTTCTGTAAGGGAGATCCTGAGGGACGACTGCTATGACGAATGGTTCGACGCCGGGGAGAAGGCGAGGATTGAATTGGAACCGGTTTGGGAGGACGGGATTTTGGCTCCGATGGGTTCCCGCGCGTGTACGCAGGACTTCCTCTTCCTTCTCAGCGAGAAAGAAGCGGTTGAAAAGCTGGGACCGGGGAGGCTCTCCTGCCAGGGGGTCGATCTTTTGGCAGAGGGGGCGCGGGGGGCAGATGCCAACGTCTGCTGGTGGCTCCGCACGCCGGGGGAGAGCATGGCGCAGAGGAGGTTTGTCACACCGGATGGGTTTGTGGATCCGGACGGGGCCTGCGTGGTCATGACCAGGCGGGGGAAGGGCGCGCTGGCGTCCGATGTTGACTTTGATGTGTACGTTCGGCCGGCTATGTATGTGCAGCTGTTCGATGGGTATGTTTTTTGAGTCAGGGGGACTGTCCCCTTGACTCAAAGTGATTGAGTCAGAGGGACTGTCCCCCTGACTCAGAAGGATGGAAGGATGAGAATTTATATTGACTTTGACGACGTGATATGTGAAACGGCCAAACACTTTTGTGAAATTGCAAAGGAATTATTTGATATTGACGTGCCCTATCAGGAAGTTCAGTTTTTCAATCTGAAGAAGTCCTTTGATATTGACGACGAGCAGTATGAGGAATTGATGAGGGCAGGGCATCTTCCGCAGACTCTGCTCGAATATGAAGAGACGCCGGGCGCCTCCGAGACGATCAACAGGTGGGTGGATGAAGGACATGAAGTTTCCGTCATTACCGGAAGGCCGTTTGATTCTTATGAGCCTTCCAGAAGATGGTTGGACGAGCACCATCTGGAGCGGGTGCCCCTGTACTGCGTGGACAAGTACGGCCGCGAGAAATTCACCACGGACTTTTCCTTCAGTATGACGCTGGAGCAGCTCTATGGCATGACTTTTGACTTTGCGGTCGAGGATTCGCCGGCGGCGTTTGAGCATGTGATGCATTTTGACAATTGCAAAGTGGCAATCTTTAACCGGCCATGGAACGCGAAGGCGGAGCTCCCGAGCCAAAATTTTGTGCGCTGCAGGGATTGGACAGAAATTGATCAGGTGTTCCGGCAGGGGCGGGGGCAGGGTTGCGCCGGCGGGGAGCGACCGGTCCGCAGTTAAGACGCTGAA
>DLYC01000095.1 GCA_003447895.1 Lachnospiraceae bacterium
CTCCTATCTCTCCGTCTCGGACCTGAATATCCGGGTAGACGCCAGGGATGTCTTCGCGGTGGAGGAGCTCACATGGATGATCGACACGATCATCTCCATTCTCGTCGGCCTCTTGTGCGGCGGAAGCGGTGTTGCGCTGATTTCCGGCGGAATTACCGGAATCGTGATGGGCGCGATGATCTCTCTTCTGGTCCTGATCCTCGGAAAGGAGAAGATGGAGGACGCGGTGATGAACATGGTGATCCCGAGAGCCGTGAGGAAACTGGTCCCCAGAGGGCACTTTATGTCCCGCATGGAGAAGATCAGCGACGAAGTGCGCGGAAGCTTTTACAGGAGCCTTGAGAGAGATAAGAACGACGAGATCTCCCAGCGCCTTGTCAAGGAGATCTCGGATCAGATCGAGCATTGCCTTACGCGCATGGCGGAGGTAGTGGAGATCCCGCTCGGGTGAGCGGTCAGCGCCCGGAACGGGACGAAAGAGCCGGAGGAAGAATAGGAAATCGATGAATCTTAAGAATACGGGGCGGAGTTTACTCATGGGTGCGGTGCTGACAGCCCTTCTGTCTGCGGCTTTGGGCGGGCAGGCACTGGCAGAGACAGCGCGGACAGGGCTTCTCGCGGCCGGGGACCTGATCCGGGACGAAGCCTCCTCGATCGGGGAAGAAGTGGCGGAAGCCGCGGCGGACCCCTACCGGGACAGGCCGCAGATCGATCCCGACGACTGGATGTATATTTTGGCAAATCCGTGGCATGAGATCGGCGATTATACGCCGGAGCTCGCATCGCTCGAGGGACAGCAGTTTGATGTGAGGATCCTTGACGCCATGCGCGAATTTGCGGAAGCGGCGAGAGCGGAGGGACTCAGCGTCTTATTGTCCTCCGGCTATCGGAGCTACGAGACGCAGACCTATCTGTTTAACCGGAAAGTGGCGCAGTACGGAGAGGAAGTCGCGCAGACGATCGTCGCAAGGCCGGGGACCAGCGAGCATCAGACCGGTCTCTGCTGCGACATCACAGACCGCTACTATGAAATGAAGGATTCGAGCCTTGAGGAGACGGAGCTCTACCGGTGGATGAGCCGTCACTGCCAGGAATACGGATTTATCGTCCGCTTTCCCAAGGGCAAGGAGGAGATCACCGGGATCATCTATGAGCCGTGGCACTTCCGCTACGTGGGTACGGAGGCGGCGACCTATATCATGGAGCATGACCTGACGCTGGAAGAGTTTCTGGCACTTTATGAGTGACCGGACCCTCGGCAGTCAGTTTCACCAAAATATTGCAATAGAAGACTTTATTAAAGGAAAGGAAAAGCTGTATGTACATTACTTGTCTTGATATGGAAGGCGTGCTGGTACCGGAGATCTGGATCGCGTTTTCAGAGGTGAGCGGAATCCCTGAACTCAGAAGGACTACAAGAGATGAGCCGGATTACGACAAGCTCATGAAATGGAGGATCGGGATCCTCAAGGAGCACGGACTCGGACTTAAGGAGATCCAGGATGTGATCGCGAAGATCGAGCCTCTTCCCGGCGCGAGAGAGTTCCTCGACGAGCTGCGCTCCTTTACACAGGTGATCATTATCAGCGATACCTTCACGGAGTTCGCAATGCCGCTCATGGAGAAACTGGGCTGGCCCACGCTTTTTTGCAATTCCCTCGAAGTGGCGGACAACGGCGAGATCACAGGCTACAGGATGCGCATCGAGAAATCCAAGCTCAGCACGGTGAAGGCACTCCAGTCCATAGGATTTGATACGATCGCGAGCGGCGACAGCTACAACGACCTGGACATGATCCTCGCCAGCAAAGCCGGCTTCCTGTTCAGGACGACGGACAAGATCAAAGAGGACTATCCGCAGCTTCCCGCCTATGAGGAGTTTGACGACCTGATGGCCGCGATCCGGAAGGAGATGGGAATCTGACTTTTTATGCATAATCACAGCAGAACAAGGACATTGAGGCTCCTTGTTCTGCTTTTTTTTGTCCGGTCGATAGGAAAATGTCAAAAAATACAGAATTATGAGGTGTGAAATCAGTTACAGGGATAGAATGACGATGTAATTTTATGCGCTTTGACATAAGTATCGTGAAAATAAACAAAAAAACAAATTTGTCGACAATTATATATTGCATATTAACTAATGTGGTGGTAAGATTAGCTTAAGTTAAAAATTGTTTTGCCTGGAGAGGAGAGAATATGGCAGTGATTGGGATTGGGGAATCCTGTTACTATTGTCGTGTTTTCTTTTTTTTGTGCAAAATGAGGAACTGTATGGGAAGAGAATTTGTTGAAGCGATTGAAGCGGCACCGATCGTAGCCGCGGTCAAAGATTACCAGGGACTGGAGAAATGCCTGACTTCGGATGTGGACGCAGTGTTCATTTTGTATGGTGACATCTGTACCATCGCCGATATCGTCGCCCGGATCAAGGATGCCGGAAAGATCGCCATGGTGCACATGGATCTGATCACCGGACTGAGTCCGAAGGATGTATCGACGGATTTTATCCGCAAATACACAAGGGCTGACGGCATTATCACCACGAAAGGAAATCTGATCTCACATGCCAAGGAAATCGGCCTTGCGACAGTATTACGGTATTTTGTACTTGACAGCATGGCTCTCATCAACATTGAGAGGCAGTCGCATCAGAGCCGGGAGTCACAGCCTGACATTATTGAGATCCTGCCCGGAATCGTCGTTCCGAAGATGGTCAGAAAGATCTGCGCGATGAGCAGAGTACCTGTCATCTGCGGAGGACTGATCCAGGACAGGGAAGACGTGATGAACGCGCTGTCGGCGGGCGCCTGCGCAATCTCGACAACAAGCTCTAAAGTATGGTTCATGTAATGGGGACATGCCGGCATACGGGGGTGTGACGGCGAAGTTAGAAGGAGGTATTTTATGGCAAAGTATGTAATGGCATTGGATGCAGGCA
>DLYC01000106.1:0-3330 GCA_003447895.1 Lachnospiraceae bacterium
CGACAGCGGCTATATCAAGAACCTGCTCGGCTACGGACTGATCGTTTTTATCATGATCATTCTCTACTATACGATCATCATGTACGCCGCCGTACTGGAAAATGACAAGGTCCTGGCGATCTGGCTTTTCTGCATGGCACTTTACTCCATATTCAACAACCTGCTGCTCTCTGTCTCGGAAAACACCGCCCTTCTGGCGATCTGGTATGCGGTCGGCCTTCTGAAATGGAACAGGAAGAAAGTCTGGCGGGGGAGAGCGGAACTGAAAAAATACAGAATGAGCCTGCTTTCGGGGGAGCAGGCCGGCAAGAGGGAACAGATTGAGCGAACAGCCTAGTTTAAAGAAAAATATCGCGATCAGTACGGTCTATCAGGTGCTCCTGATCATACTTCCGATTATCACGGCTCCCTATGTGGCGAGGGTCCTGGGACCGGACCAGAGCGGTATTTATGACTATACAAATTCCATACAGACCTATTTTGCCATGTTCGCCGCGCTCGGCACGGCGACTTACGGCGCCAGGGAGATCGCGAGAGTGCGCAATGACGCCGCCATGAGGAGTAAACTGTTCTGGGAGATCGAGCTGATGACGGTCATGACTTCGATGGTGTGCATTATCGTCTGGTTTCTGTTTATTGCGTTTACTCCCCGCTATAAAGTGATCTATCTTGTCCTGACAATGGGACTGTTTTCGACCATGTTTGACATTTCCTGGTTTTTTGCCGGGATGGAGCAGTTCAAATATACGGTGACCAAGAACGCGGCCTGCAAGCTGATCGGCGTGGTGCTCATGTTTTTGTTTGTAAAGAAGCAGGACGACCTGCTGCTTTACATTATCATCATCACGGCCTCCACAATGATCGGAAATCTGACCATGTGGCTCTACGTGCCGCGCTTTATACAGAAAGTGGATTTTAAAACGCTTTCTTTCCGCAGACATTTCCGCGAGACGCTGATCTATTTTGTGCCGTCGATCGCAACGAGCGTCTACACGGTGCTCGACAGGATGCTCATCGGACTGATCACGAACAATAAGGCGGAAAACGGGTTTTATCACTACACGATGCAGATCATCAACATGATGAAGGCGCTCACATTCTCTTCGCTCAATATGGTGCTGGGATCGAGGATCGCCTATCTGTTCGCGGAAGAAAAGTACGATGAGATCAAGGAGAGGATCCGGGACTCCATCAACTATATCCTGTTTATGGGGATCGGCATCTGCTTCGGACTGAGCGGTGTAGCGAAACGATTTGTGCCTATATTCCTGGGACCCGGATACGACCGGGTCATCGTCATGCTGATGCTCATGAGTCCGATCGTCGTCATCATCGGCGTCAGCAACTGCCTGGGATCGCAGTATTACACGCCTTCGGGGAACAGAAAGCTGAGCGCGAAGTTCATCATCATCGGCGCGCTCGTCAACCTGACGCTGAACCTCATCCTGATCCCGCGCTATTGGGGGTACGGCGCGATCGTGGCGTCCCTCATCGCCGAGCTTGTGATCACCGTGCTCTATTTCAGGTTCTGTAACGGCTACCTCACGGTGGACACGCTGCTCCGCGAAGGCTGGAAAAAGCTCACCGCCGGAATCATCATGTTTGCGGTGATCAAGGTCATAGACAGATTCATCGCCTCTGACCTCATCGCCCTGCTTCTGGAAGTAGCGGCCGGCTTTACGGTATACTGCATCATGATCCTTGTCCTGCGCGATACCTTTATTACGGAGATCGTCCTGGACAAGATCCTGAAAAAGAAGAGGAGCGCCTCATGAAAAGGGCGGCGCCCTTAAGGGGCCGGCTCGTGATGCCGATCCTCATTGCCGTACTGGCAGGGGCGGTACTGGGCGCATGCAGGCCGGGCGGCAGCAGCGCGGCCGAAAACAGCGGCGAGGAAACGACCCTTCGGCAGGCGGAGGAATGGTATTACGATTCCTTTAACGAAGAGCAGAAAATGGCCTACGACGCGTTCCGAAGCGCGGCGGAGGATCCCTTCGGAGAGGAACCGGTTCCGATCCGCGACGGACAGGGGGAGGCCGCAAGTGTTGCGGCGAGCGATCTTGATACTGTCTACCAGGGATTTTTGTATGACCATCCGGAAATTTTCTGGCTGAGCAGGACATACGGGTACAGGCCCCTCGTCGGCCAAGGCGGGGAGGAGCGTGCCGACGCGGTGGCGGCAGCGGCGATCCCGGCTTCGGAAGAAGAGCTTGCCCGGCAAAAAGAAAATTTCGAGAAAGCTGCCGACGAGTTTCTGCAAGACGTCAAAGAGACGGACAGCGACCGTGACAGAGCGGCCGCGATCTATGAAAAGCTCGCCTCGCAGACGGAATATGACGAGACAGCTATGTACGATGAACGGCTGGAGGCGCAGCACACGGCCTGCGGCGTCATCATCGACGGGAGAGGCGTCTGTGACGGAATCTCGCTGGCTTACAAATATCTCCTTGCGCGGTGCGGGATCCGGTGCCTTGCGGTACCGGGCGAGAGCAGGGGAGCGGCCCATGTTTGGAACCTTATCTATTGGGACGGCACATGGCATGAAGCCGACCTGACGTGGGATATCGCCTCCGACGGAAATGACCGCATGCAATTTTTTGACCTGACGACCGAGGAGATGAACAAAGATCATCAGAGGGAAGAGGACGGGATCGCGTCCGCGGTTCCGCAGGCACGCAAGAAGGCTATTCCATAATTCATATATGCCATGGAGCAGGAAAGGAAAATAACGTGACACAGAAAGATTTTTATGATTACAGAGAAGATGAGAATACCAGGCAGGTCAGTCTCGTGAGACTACTGCGCTGCGCTCTGATGAGGTGGAAGCTGATCCTCCTTGCAGGGGTTGTTCTCGGCGGACTGATGGGGGCCTATAAGATCCTGTCGATCCATTCCAAAAAGGACCAGATGATCAAGGAGTATGACAGCTACAAGACTAAGCAGGAAGTCTATAAGGCTTCCGTCGAACAGTACAAGAGCACGATCAGCAATCTTCAGCAGGCTATCGACGAAAAACAGGATTACATAAAGAACTCTCTGAAAATGAATCTGGACTATGTGAGGTGTCCCGAATCATTTGCCGAGCTCACGGTCGCCGGAACCGGTGAGAAGCCTCTTACCACCGCCGAAACTGTCTCTATCATGAATGCGCTCTATGACGAGGTATACTTCGGAAACTCGGTCAGTGAGATCGCGGAGAAAAGGGGGATGAATTCCGAATATCTCAGAGAACTGATCTCTGTCAAGATCACGCCTGCGGCATCGGTGGTCCGGGTCATTGTCCGCGCGGAAGATACCGAGAATGCCAAGGCGATCAAAGGGGAACTGCTC
>DLYC01000106.1:3489-6630 GCA_003447895.1 Lachnospiraceae bacterium
ATTATCAGGTCGCGCAGAACGACGCGCTGACAAAGCTTCAGTCTTCGCTCTACACGGCGCAGAACCAGAGCAGCGGCCTCACAAAACCGGTGGCGGTCGACCAGTATTCCAAAAAATATATGCTCATAAACGGAATAAAGCTTGGCCTTGTCGGACTTGCGGCCGGTATGGTCCTTGCTCTTGCGGCGATCATCGTCATGATCATCCGGAAGGGCGTCATTCTCTCGCCGGAGGAGATCGACGGCGAATTCGGACTCAGGACGCTGGCTGACTTCTCGGACAGAAAGACGGAGGAAGCGCCCGCGCTCGAGTTCATGCTTGCCAGGATGGAGAACTGCATGGCAGGGAAAGAAAACAGGGAGATCGGTATCGTGGGATCGGTTTCCGCGGAGCAGATCGAGAAGCTCGCGTCGAAACTGGGCGAGAGAGTTCCCGCGGCGAAGGACGCCCTGAAATTCGTGGCGATCCCCGACTTCATGAAGGACGCGGCCGCCTTTAGAAAACTCGGGGATATGGCCGGTGTTATTCTGACGGAGCAGATCGGCAAATCGGATTACATGATGATTCGCAAAGAGATCGCCCTGATCGCCGAGAGCGGCAGGGAACTGGTCGGAACGGTGTATTACTGATCAAAATGAAAAGAGACGGACTTCTTATTATAACCATCATACTGTGTGTTTCGGCGGCCCTTTTAACGGGCGGGGTTTTCTGGTACCAAAACAGCGGGGCAGGTTCTGCCCCGCAGGAAAGCGCCGTCCATGAAAAGGAAGAGACAGGTTCTGCCCGAAAGGACGCCGGAGAGAGCGACCGGCCGCATAGTGAAACAGAGTGGGCCCCGACAGTCCCTTCCGAACAGGGAGAGACTTTCCGGGCCTGTTTTTTGAGCCGTTCGGAATATGAAAAAATGCTTTCCGGGAAGGAACGCCGTGATTTTGAACCATCTGACCTGTTGTTTGAGGGACAGGGCATTCCGTATGACAGCGGGAACAACACGGTTTATCTCCCTCAGTCTATCGAGGATCCGGACTGGGGCGGCTCCTTAAGCACGGATGTGCCGGGCGGGCAGATCTGTATTTGGAACGATTCGGCGGACGATAAGCGCGCTCTCATCGAAGAAGGCCGCACCTGCAGGCTTGCCGTGGTCTCTGATAACGAATACAGGGAATGCGATCTTGTATTTACCGGGCTCCCCGTGGTCTGCATGTCCAACAGAGAAGGGGTGATCGAAGGCGAGGAAGAGTACAGAGGGACTTTTCTGGTCTTTGACCCTTACAGAGAACAGTACCAGGGATCCGACTGCACCTTCCACGTAAGGGGTGCCACTTCCCTTTTGTTTGACAAAAAGAGCTACCGGGTGGAACTGCAGCAGACGCGCGGAAGCTCCGACAAGAAGAGCTTTCTCGGAATGCGCTCGGACGATGACTGGATCCTGAACTCTCTGTGCACGGATCAGTCTCTTTCGAGAGAAAAGGTATGCTACAAACTGTGGCGGGACCTGAACGCCATGGAAGAGCGGCCGGTCGCTTCTTCCGAGATCGAATACTGCGAACTGCTCGTAAACGGTGAGTACATGGGCATCTACGGCCTCATGTACCCGGTCGATAAGAAGCTGATGGACATGAATCCCGGAGACCTGCTCTATAAAGTGGGGACCTGGTATGAGGAGATCAGTATTGAGGGACAGCTCGTTGACTACAACGGTCAAACCGCAGTCCTTAACAGAAACGGAGTCCCCTACCTGACGCTCAAGTATCCCAAAGAAGAGGGAAGTGCGTGTATCTACGATCCCTTCCAGCTCTATCAGGAGATGGTGTTTGAGACGGGAGACCTCTCGAAGATGGAAGAGGAGGGAATCTCCCTGAACCTGGACAATTTCATCCTCCATGAACTGTTCTGCGAGATGACCAGGGCGGGAGATAATACCTGGAAGAACCTGTTCCTTGCGGCGTACCGGAATAATGAGGGCGGCTATACGCTGAATGAGACGATCTGGGACCTGAATTATACGTTCGGAGACGACTTCACATGGGATCCGGATCACGGAAATACCGTGTTCAATCCCGGCACTACGGACAGTTACAAGATCCGTTATGACAGGGACTACGGCTACGCGAGTCTGGTCCATATTGTGGACGGGCTCAGAGAGGATACGGGGGTCAAGTGGAGGAAATGGCGCTCGCAGGGGATCGGTCCCGAATATGTCAGGGAGATGTTTGAAGAGAACAGGTCGTACCTGGAGAAGAGCGGCGCATTTAAAAGAAACTCCCTGAAATGGTACGAGGGGAGTCAGGACCCGTCGTATGCACAGGTTTATGAATGGATCGACGGACGCTTCCGGTTTCTGGACAAAATGTATGAACAGGAAGGGAAAGAATGAGCGGAATCCTGCCATACAGACAGAAATAATTATATCTTTGCAAAATTTGCCGCAAAACAAGCGGAATTGTTCACAAATTGGAACAGAAAAACAGCGTTAATAGATTAACAATTATACAAAATACCTCACGTCCGCATTATAATAGCGTTATGTGAGTGTAACTAAAATAAAACCAGAAAAGGGGGAGCAGCAATGTTTGGTGCAAAGCATTTGAACAGCATACATGCCGGCCACTACAAGAATACGGCCGGATGTGCGACAGAGGTAATGCCCGTCCCGGATGTGGTAAAGATCTCGATGTCGCAGAATATCGGCGCGCCGTGCAAGCCTCTTGTCAAAAAAGGTGATACTGTCCTTGTCGGACAGAAGATCGGTGACACAGACGCTTTTCTTCACGTGCCGGTTCATTCGAGCGTATCGGGAGTTGTTACCGGAATCGAGACGCAGCGAAACGCCATGGGCGGCTATGATACACTTGTTGTGATCCAGTCGGACGGCAAGCAGGAAATTGACCCTTCCGTGAAGCCTCCGGTGATCACAGACCAGCCCAGCTTCATAGCGGCAGTTAAGGAGAGCGGACTGGTAGGTCTGGGCGGCGCAAGTTTCCCGACCTGGCTCAAGTTCAATCCCAAGAACCTGGGCGAGCCCATGACACTGATCATCAACGGCGCGGAGTGCGAGCCTTTCATCACTTCCGACCACAGGACCATGCTGGAAGACGCCCAGAATATCATCGACGGCGCTCTGATGATCATGAAGTATAT
>DLYC01000192.1 GCA_003447895.1 Lachnospiraceae bacterium
GCGCCGCGGGCTTTAACCTCGCAAATCTTCTTACCGTCTCATCCGAATAGGAATATCCCGAGGGATTGCTGTATTTGGGCACGCACCAGATTCCCTTGATCGACTCGTCCTCGGAGACCAGTTTCTCCACAAGATCCATATCCGGACCCGTAGGGGAGAGCGGAACCGGGATCATCTCGATGCCAAAATATTCCGTGATCGCGAAGTGTCTGTCGTAACCCGGAACAGGGCACAGGAATTTGACCTTGTCGAGCTTGCACCAGGGCGTGTTTCCCATGATTCCGTGTGTCATCGCTCTTGCCACTGTGTCATACATGACGTTCAGGGAAGAGTTTCCGAAGATCAGGATGTTGTCGGGATTGTTCTCCATCATGTCGCCCATGAGTTCCTTCGCCTCATAGACGCCGTCCAGGACACCGTAGTTCCGGCAGTCTGTGCCGTCCTCGCAGGCGAGGTCGCTGTCGGAACTGAGGACATCCATAAGGCCCATGGACAGATCGAGCTGCTCTACGCTCGGCTTTCCTCTGCTCATGTCCAGATTCAGGTCCATCTTCTGGTAGCTCCTGTATGTATCCTTGAGCGATTTGAGCTCAAACTCGAGTTCTTCCCTTGTCATTTCCGCGTATGCTTTCATAGTAATCTCCTTACCTGAGGTCGACTTCCTGCCTTTGCCGCCATGGAAAAACAGGTTCCGTTCATAATTCCATTCACAAAGGGGCATGCAATGCCCCTTGTGAATGATTTCCGCCTGCGATATGAACGATTATAAATCCTTTATGAAAGCTTTGCAATGAATATTTGTACTCCGGTATACAATTTTCTCTGTATTTTTTGCCTTACAAGGGCTTTACATCCTGTCCCGCATCTGATAGAGCGCGTTTCGGATGTCCCAGACCTGCTCCTGGGCCCTTCTCACCTGCTCCCTGGCCTTCCCGATCTTGGACTGCACCAGCCAGTCTGCCAGCGCGCCGTCGAAGAAGTAGTCCGCAAAGCCGAGAAGATCGCCCATCTCCACATCGATATCCACATACGTGTCGACATCGCGGAGCTCCCGGCTGAGCTTATTCATGGATCTCTTGGCCGCGTCGATCTTTTTGGAAGCTTCGTGCATTCTCTCCCGCTTTAAGAATGTTGTGAGCGTTCCGCCGCCGAACAGATCGACAATGCCCCAGTTTCTCGCCGTACCGAGCGCTTTGGCCGCATCGTCCAGATTGCCGAGCGCCTCTGTCGCCGCGTCAATGGCCTGTTCGATCTCTCTTTTTGCAAGTTCACGATTTCCGCGATTGATCATATCTGTTACCTCCGATTTAGAATGATTGTCATCATCGATCTCTGATAAGGATATTGTAAAATACAGATGGATAAGAATACAGAGAAATGATATCATAAAAATGCCCTCTATTTTGCTGTATCTGCAAAATAGAGGACTGCGGCACCGATTCATGGAGAAAGCACTTCGACAGGGAGGTATATATGGGAAGACGGTCCATCAGAGCCAACAAAAATATCTATCAGCTCGCCAGGGAGGAAGCGGGACTCACCCGCGAGAAAGCCAGCGAGCGGATGGCCGGCATCTCCGATGACCGGATCGAGAAGATCGAGAGCGAAAAGGTCCTGATCCGCCCCGACGAGGTCCTTCAGATGTCCCGCTGCTACAAAAAGCCCGAGCTCTGCAACCTCTACTGCTCCAGGGAATGCGCCATCGGCATCGAGCAGGTGCCCGAGATCAAAGAGAAGGACCTGACGACCATCGCGCTGGAAATCCTTTCCGTCATACGCTTTCTGGATAAGGAGAGAGACCTCCTGATCGATATCGCGGCGGACGGCCGCATCAGCGAGGAAGAGATTCCCTCCTTCGAAGTCATAAAGACCCATCTCGAATCACTGGCCGGAACCGTGGACGCCCTCAACCTGTGGCTTCAGAAGCAGGCTGATCACTGAAGTCTCCGCCTGCGCCGTCCGCGCCGGCGTTGTCCTTCTGCCCGGCAAAGCCCCGGATCTCCTCGAGAAACATCTGCCCGTAGTCGCTGGAGTTCTTCTTCCCGACGCCGTACACAAGGCAGAGTTCTTCCATGGTCCCCGGGCGCCTCTGCGCCATTTCAAACAGGGCCCGGTTCATGAACACAAAATACGGAGGGACACCCTTTTGAAGGGCAATTTCGGCGCGGCGCCTGCGAAGTCTTCTGTAGAGCTCCGCGTCCTCTTTCCCGAGCCTCGCCTCGTAGTCTATGCCCCTTCTTCTCCCCGCCGCGGCGCTCTCCCGGCGGAGATATCTGTCCAGCTCCCTTCGGACGGCGTCCCATCCTTCCTCCCGGTAGGTAAAATACAGCCTGTTCAGGGAAACCGTCATAAATTCATAGAAAGCCCCTCTCTCCTGCTCCAGCTCAATAAAGTCCTCCGGCATACCGCTCTCTCCGGCTTCCCGAGACATTTCACCGGCTCTGCCTGCAGGGTCTTCACCGTCCTGTGTCTCCTCCCAATCGGTATTCACGGTCCAGCCGTCGCTTCCGCTCACCCACTCAAGTACCGCTTTTCTGAACACAATATAGTTCATTCCTTCTCCTTTCCCGGACACAAGAGGCAGCGAAAAGGGAAATGGCGAAGCCGCGCCCGGGCGTAAGGCGTCAGGCGTGAAGAGGACGCACCGCGCGGATTCCAAATGCGGGCCTTCTGATACGGGCCTGTTTCACTTCCCCGTCTCTTTTTTGTCCGTTTCCAATAAGTAAAAAATAATGAGATCCTCACTGCGGAAGAATACCGCAGATCACCGGCAGAACGCCGATACATAGATTGTATGGGTAAAAAAGAAGGAATGCAATTTCTTTTTGCATTCCTTCCCTGATTCTCCTCTGTATTTTGCCCCAATCCCCCAATTGGAGGGATCCGCGGCGTGATCTCGCGGTGTTTATTCCGCCGAAGGCTTCAGCGGAAAGGGCCCGCCTCACTTGTTCTGCCGGGCGATCGCGCAGGCGAGCTTCGCCGCGAGCTCCGCGTTGTTGAGGAGGAAAGCCTTCTGGGACTCCACGCTCTCGGGTCCCAGATACTCCTTGATCCTTCCCATCATATACCCCGTGATGGCCTTTCCCATGACCTGGTTCCTGTGGACATCCTCCATGGCCGCATCGACCGCTCTCTTTGTGAGGACAGGGTCCAGCTCATATTCCTTCGGGACCGGATTTACGACCAGCACACCGCCCGGAATATTCATGATCTTCTTGATGTGCATGACCTCTGCCAGCTCCTCCGGCGTATCCATTCTGTAGGTGAGCTTAAAGCCGCTTCCGCGCACCATGTACTCGGGCATCTTATCGGTTCCGTAGCCCACGACCGGGACGCCCGCCGTCTCCAGGTATTCCATTGTGAGCGACAGGTCCAGAATGGGTTTCGTCCCCGAACATACGACCATAACGGTATTTTTTGCCAGGGATTCGAGGTCGGTGGAGATGTCCATTGTCTTCTCGGCGCCGATCTGCGCGCCGCCGATGCCGCTTCCGCACGCGATCGGAATCCCGGCCAGGGCCGCCGTCTGCACCGCTGCTGCGATCGTCATGACGCCGTCCTGCTTCTTGGCAAGAAGGATCGGGATGTCCCTCGCGGAGGCCTTGAAGATCGAGCCCCTTCGCTCTTCCAGATACAGGATCTCCTCTTCGGTAAGGCCCACATGGATCTGTCCGGCCAAAATAGCGGTAAAGGCAGGCACTGCCCCCGCCTCCCTCACGGTATTTCGCATGCGGTAGGCAAAATCGGCAATTCCGGGGTAGATCATGCCGCCGAATGTCGCCGCGCTCTCGATCACCACTACAGGTTTTCCTTCTTTCAGAGCGCTCTCCACTTCGTCGGAGAAGACGATGTAGCCGTCTTTGCGGCCGTCGGAATCCGTTTTTCTCTCCGCTGTGTCGGCTGCGGATGCCTCCTCGTGTACTGCGGAGAACATATCCACGAATTCCATCCAGGCCTCGAGATCATAGCGGATATCGGGCGATGCCACGAGCTCTCCGTCGTCGCTGATCAGATAGCTCGATGCCGGCTCCGGCACGCCGTCTCCTGCCTCTCCGCCCTCTTCCCAGCTGTTGTCGGCAATGTGCTCGGTCTCGATGCCGACCCACCCGTTTGCAAACACATAGAGGCCCGTGACCCACTCGTTTGTTCCCGAGAGAATGCTCTCAATGCAGTAGGTCATCTCCTCGGATTTCAAAAAGAAATTCAGCACATTGCACCGGACGTCTTCCTGCGTGAGTCCCATTTTGCCCGAATGCGCCGTTGTGCAGGCAAGCGTCGCCCCGCTCAGGACCACAAACTCGCCGCTGTCCACGATCTTGGAGAGCTGCGCGAAGAAAGCCCTGTCTTCCAGAAGCGCCAGAAGAACTTCCCCCGGAATATACTCCCGGTCTCCGTTCTCCGCCGTCCAGGCCGCATACTGTCCCTGCACGTCGATCGAAGCCATATTCATCAGCTCTTCTGCCGTAAACGGAGCCTCTACAATATCAATACTTCCGAACCTGTTGTAAAAATCAGATGAAATCGTCCCCATTTCAGCCTCCCCTTCCGAATGGAACTCACAGATCTGTTCCCTCCCAGCATGACTTTGCCCCTATTCGTTCGTCCTTCTTCCGCCGCCGGGCAGTGTCCCTACAAACGAATTATAGCACATCGGAACGACTATTTGGATTATTCCGAAAAAACTGCCGCCCCGGGATTCACCCGAAGCGGCAGCTTCCATTGTCTCTGTATTTCGTCGTATT
>DLYC01000169.1 GCA_003447895.1 Lachnospiraceae bacterium
GCCGAAGAATCCAATGGCAGCACAGCAGCGGCCGCAAAGCATAAAAATACTTTTTATACCGAATCATCTCCCCTGTCAGAAATCCCTTGTACGTACTGTTTGCCGTCCCGTAATAGTGGCACAGCGCAGACTTCTCCGAAAAATAGCGCACAGCCACCGACTTCAGCGCGTCCCACTCCGGCGCTTTGCGGTACACGATCGGAGAATTGGCCCACTCCATCACATTGGGGTTCCCCTTCCCAATCGCCAGCATCGCCTTTTTCAAGTCCCAGCCGTTGATGTCGAGCACCTCATCCAGCTGCCATTCGATCACATCTTTCATAGGGTCGACGCGAAGATACTCCTCGGGCGCATGCATATAGATGAACCGCACATCATAATCGCTGTCCGGCGACGCAAACCCCCAGGCCCGGCTGCCGGCTTCTGCGGCGAGCAATATTTTGACATTGTAGCGCGCCTCGATCTTGTCCAAATTCTCCTGAATTTCCTGTAGAATATTTCTCATCCCGCACCTCCTTTGAGTCAAAGGGACTGTCCCCCTGACTCACCTGACTCAATCCAAAGAAGTCCCTGCCGCCTGAGGTAATCCTCAGCGTTTTCGCCTCCGGGCAGTTCATTCCTTCCTGTCATGGATTCGATATAGTGCAGTTCTCCCAAAGCACGGTCACTGTTCTCAAACTGCAAACTGTAGAGCATACACGCGATCGCATCGTCATAGGATCGTTCTTCTATCCGGATAAAGCCGATCCGCCTGTACAAACGCGCTATATCTTGGTCCTTTTTGGCATACTTCGCTGTAGAGCGCAGTGTCTGCATTGCGGCGCTGTAGTTTCTGAGTCTTATTAGCGCCTCGGCTTTCTCAAACCAGGCGTTTGTGCGCTCCGGCTGCATTTCGATGCACTTTTCAAAGACCGAAATTGCTTCAGGGAACCGGCTCTCTTCAAAGAGCATTTCGGCCGTGAGATAGAGTCCCATATACGGATCCTCTTTGGCGATTTCATCAATCGGGACATATCCGTCCGGTGTCTGTGCTGATCGCATAATGAGGGGCTGTCCGTTCTCGCCCACGTTCTTGAACCCGGACTCCTTTATTATTTGCCTGTCCTTCTCTTCGAGTTCGGGCTCATTTTCGTACATAAATCTGACGCAGCAGTCAACGCCTTCATCGATGCTGCGCGCGGAATACTGCGGGAAGCGCTTTTCAAGTCTGTCCTTGATATAATTCGTGGTGCTGAACGGCACGGAGCCCTCGTGCTTCCTGAACCAGACCTGCGTGTAGAAGAAGGCGGCCTCCTCTGCCTCCTTCCGCTTCATCTTCGGGGAGTCCGGGTACAGGATTTTCCAAAGCGGCTGCAGAACCATGAAGGCTTTTTTGTCCCCGCCGTAGAACAATTGGCGGACATACTCCTGATTCATGCCCTGGTACACTTTTCGAATAATTGCTGTCTCATCCTCTTCACGTTTAAAAAAGCCAAACATTTTGTATTCCACCTCCTGTCCGTGAGTCAGGGGGACTGTCCCCCTGACTCTCATCCCGCACCTCCTTTGAGTCAGGGGGACTGTCCCTTTGACTCAAGTTGCTCTTCTGCCATCTGCTGCATCTGCTCGATCGAGTATAAGGGATACAGGCCGAGTTCCTCAGTGTATGTGTCGGAGACCAGCTGTTCTGCGAGCGGAAGATAACCGCTCACGGAATGATAGAGCCCGTTTCCCTCGAAGGACGCCAGGTCGATCGATATGCAGAACGGCTCCGTATAAGTAGTGTCGTCGCAGATGACGAGCATTCGCTGTTTTTCCGGCAGGATATAAACGTCGTACCGCGCATCCGCGTCGAACCTGATGTTAGATCCGCTGTAGGACGAGCGGTGCAGCATTTTGCCGTCCTTTGTGTCAAAAACTGCCAGCTCGCCCGCTTTAGTCAGGACCAGAAGGTATTGGTCCCGATCAGCGAAGATCATTTTGGTCACGCTCTCTCCGGGAATCCCCGCCTCCATCGTGAGGATCTCCGAGGCGCCGCCAACATCCGAGCCGGCGTCAGCCGCCCCGTCACCGGAACCGGCGCCTGCATCCGCCCCGCCGCTGCCGACGACGCCTGCACCGCTGCCGCCCCCGCTAACATCCACTATACTGAGCTCCCCGCTCGCCCGCTGCACAGCCAGCCACTCATGTTCCTCCCCCAAAGCCAGCACCTCATCCCGCTCCGGCTCCAGGAACGCCGCGTCCACCCACCGGTCCTCCCCGATCAGGTAGACCGCGAACTTCTTCGGCCCCTCATACTCTTCCTGCGCGCAGACCACCGCCGCCTTGCCGCTCACCGCGCAGCACCCGCAATAGTCAAACTTGCGATCATCCCCGCTCTGCCCGGGCTGCAGGGGGAGTGTTTTGGAAGCGGTCTGCACACCGTCCTCCCACAGAAGGAGCACGTAGTTTCCCTCCGCATCCCTGTCCACAGACGCCGTCAAAATACCGGCATTCCCGGCTCTCTTACAGGATGCGTCGGTCATCCAGAAGGCGCTTGTGATTTCTCCAAGGCCGGGCGTGAGAAGAGTCTCGGTGCCTTCCGCGGGGTCATAGACCTTGCCGCCCATGATCACTTTCCCGCTCTCGGTCACAAAAATATGCGCCTGCTCATTATTGAGGAGATACCTGTCCTCCCCTTCCATCACCTTGGGAGCTTCGCTTCCGGAGGGATCGAGCAGGGCGATCCGGTAAATTCCGTTGTCGTAGTCACTTTGCACGGAGGCCAATATTTTGCCGGAGGGGGAGTAGTGAATTCGGGCTCCCTCCGGAACCGCGTCCGCGAAGGGGAACGGCGTAAGGCCCTCCTCCCCGCACAGGCCGATGCAGGTGACCCGCCTCTTCTCGCCCCAGGAGACCACGGCTGTAATCCCGTCCGTGAAATGACCTCCGCCGCTGTCCGCCGCGTCGACGGCGAAGTCGCACTTGAAAAATCCCGCCGTGACGTCGTACCCGAGTGTCCCGTTGACAGACGAGCACCATGTGACCAGGCCGTTCGCCAGCGCGAGACACATGTCGTCGTTCTCGTACATGTGCCCGCCGGTCACAAAGTCCGGAAGGTCCTTGCTGAAGCGGATTGCCCCGGTCGCCGGGTCCGCCATGACGAGCCGCGTCTTGCTGGCCATCGCGATCCCCTCGCTCCCGAACTCCATGTAATCCATGTAGTCCGATGTGTCGACAAGCCCCTGCACGGCCCGCAGACTCGTGCCAAAATCCAGCCCCGTCCGGAACCTGCAATTCCAATCCTGCTCCGCTTCATATAATTTGAGAAAAGGGGTATCCCACCCTTCCTGTCCTCTGAGGATCTCCTGGTCCCCGCAGGCCGCGAGAGCCAGGTCCCCGCTTCTGCCAAACCGCAGGGTGTAGTCCGTCGTGGTGTTGTAGAAGCACAGCCCCTCGTCGATCAGCCTGCCCTGGGCAGCAGTCTGGGCGCCCGCGGTTTCCGTGCCCCCGGCGCTATTTTGGCCGCCCGCGGTGCTCGCGCCCTCCTCAGCATCCTGGCCGCCCGTGGTTTCCGCGCCCCCGGCGCTATTTTGGCCCCCCGCGCCGGGCAGCCCAAAGACCCACAGGTCCGCCCGCTTTTCCTCCGCGTAGGGGAAAAGGATCGCCACGTTTTTTCCGTCCGGTGAAAAGGCTGCTTCCTTCGGCATCGTGTATTTGTGGTCGAAGGGGCCGTAGTCGAGGACCTTTTCCCCGGTCGCGGCGTCGATCACCCAGAAAGGATACCTCCCGTCGGAGGCATAGGCTGTGCAGAGGCAGCGCCCCGTTTCCGAAGAGACCTCCACAATCACCGCCTCCTGATTGTGCCACAGGGCAGCGCCGTCCTCCGTGGAGAGGCAGACGTGATCATATCCGGAAGTCCGCACAAGCAGCCGGTCCTCCCCCAGGAAAGTCAGGGACTTGGGCTCCTTCGTGTGCTGCGCGCTCCAGAGGAGCTTTCCGGAGGCCATGTCATAGAGATTGATCTTTCCGTAGGCGTCCCCCGTCGCCAGCACGCTCTGGTCCGGGGAGAGCGCCAGCGTACTGATCTGCGTATCCTGGTCAAAAGATTGTATATACCTCATGTTCAGCCCATGCCTGTAAAGGTAAAGCGCGTTCACGAGCGCTTCCTCCGCGGAAGCGACGTACGGCCGGCCCGGGTCCCTCCCCGGCAGGGCATTCAGGGCATCCTCCAGCGCCCCGCGGTAATTTCCGTTCTGCATGTCGATCTGCGAGATGTAGGCAAGCATCTCCGATTCATTGCGCTTTGTCTCCATAAGCTGGTCGCGGATCCTGGCATTTCGGTTCAGCAAAAGGCCGATAAAAGCCGCCGCAACAGCCGCCAAAACCGCAAACGCCGTCACCATGCGCTGCGTCCGGTAGCGCTGCTCCCTGCGATAGAGCGCGTCATAGGGACATCCGATGAGCGACGCCAGAAGGCGCAGGCTCTCCGTCCGGAACAGCCGGTTCCGCTTCTGCGCGGTGTCGGCCACAATATTTGCCGCCAGCGGCTCCACTGTGTCCACAAGGTTCCCCGACTCATCGCGGATCTGAGTCAGCTGCGGCGGGAAAGACTCCTCCGGCGTCCCCGCCACCAGGCACGCCAAAACATTCTTTCTCTCGTGATGCTTCAGAAAATACTCGATCTCCCGCTGCACCCAAACCGAACCCGGGGTGTCCGGGCTGCAGATCACGATCAGATACTCCGAATTGTCCAGCGCGATCCGGATGTTCTCATCCAGGTCGTCTGCGATCGGCAGCTCCTCCAGATCGCGGAACACCAGTCCGAGCTTCTTCTGCTTCTTCTCTTCGTCCTTTCGCAGATCCTTCGGCACTTCATATCGCTCGATCCGTTTGTGCAGCTTTCCGGCGTACTCCGAGTCCAGCGGCCTGTGACGATAGCTGATAAAAGCTTTGTACCTGCGCCCCGCAGCAGGCGTCATTCTATTATCCATTTCCCCTCCTTTGAGTCAAAGGGACTGTCCCCCTGACTCAACTGAGTCAGGGGGACAGTCCCTTCTGACTCACACTTATATTATCCAAAAACAGAGCCGGTCGCAATCAAATGCAGCCGACTCCGCTCGTAGTCTGTTATTTAGTTCAGCACTGCTCAGAGAATGTAAATACCATGGGGCCGATCTGAACGCCCAGCAGGTTCTCCGCCTCAGCCTTTGTGCGCTGCGCGGCCTCATCCAGAATCGACATGGCTGCCAGGCATGACAGAGGGCCGTATACGGGAATCAGGAAGTTCAGCAGTGTCTGCACTCCGCAGGGGCTTGTCTGATACCAGCTGTTCGCCTCGATCTTCGGCTTCAAAATATACCACTTAAGTACGATGCACAAATAGAGAATGAAACTCAGAACAACTTGAAACATGATCAGATAGATTATGACTCTTCCCAAAATCTCTCCTTTCGCTGTCGCTTGCGTGCGATTCCGCCTAAGCGCTCCAATCACAATGCGGCATGAAACCAAACTTCCGCCGCGTTCCCGCGGAAGGAACTTCCGAGGGAGAAGTTTTCGGAACAACTTCGGAACAGAATCGGATACGGATCCCCACCTGAATCGGCATAACGATAACCTTGAACACTGCCCTTTGCCGACAATAACGGAAAACGTTGACGTAAACTTACAACCTTAACCAAGATCAAAATATTGTTCGAAGTATGTCCCTGGAAAATGTCAATTTTCTGGGCGAGGGTCAGTCGATGGAGATCTCCATCACCTCGCTGTTGTTCACAACGTCGAGCGCAGTCTGGGCCCTTGCGAGCTCCTCGGTCACGGCCGCAAGTTCGGCCTCGACGGCAGCGATGTCGTAGTTCGCGTAGCGATACTCAATGATGGTCTTCGCGCCGAATCCGGCTGAGCTGCACCTCTCCTTGGGGAGCTGCGCCGCCATCCGGCTGAGCTTCTGCTTCCTCGCGCTCAACTGGGGGATGTACACGAGCATCTGGTCCACCGTCATGCCAAAATCCCGAACCACCGTGCTGATATTGAACTGATTGATGGCGTGCTTGACGGTGCGGATCTTCTGCTCGATCCCGGCAAGCTCCTCCTGTGTCTTATGATAGTCATACTGAGGTCTGACATCCTCGATGTCCTCCCCGACCGCGGCAATAAAGTCCGCGCACTTACTCTCTTTGTCGAGGACTGCCTGGTGGTTCTCATTCAATTTGCGAAGTAATTTGGCTGCTTCTGCCGATGTGTATTTCATAATAGACCTCCGTTTGGTTCTGTGGCCATGACGCCGGTGCTACTGTGGCGCGCCTCCGCCACTTCTCTGGCTCTCATTGAATTGTACTCCCGAACTACCATTACTATACAACATCGCCGGCCTCTTTCCTATAAACCCGGAGTTTAAGTTCGCGAATGCAGGTTCAGCCGGGTTTGGGAACTACTAATTTCCCTGATCACCTTCTGCAGCGCGATCAGAAACCAGCTCGCAAACTGTTCCGGA
>DLYC01000294.1 GCA_003447895.1 Lachnospiraceae bacterium
GTTTGTCTTCTTCACTCAGCTCACCGCTCTCAGACTTGCCGGCCATAGCTTTGATGTCCTCTGCGGAGACAGCAATATAGCTGAACATCATAAAGTACACGCCGTCTCCGGTGTCTCCGAACGCCATCGGGGAAACCTGTCCGAGGGTATGATCGAACACGTCGGGATAGGTCAGGCGAAATCCCATGTTGTGAAATGTTTCTGTTCTTGCCATCTTCTTCCTCACTTTCTGCGACTTGAATGTAACCAGTTTATGACCGCCTCCGCGGTCTTCTTCCACTGCTCCTCCGGTGTGATCTGAGCCGTTCCGTCGCCTTTCTGAGGTCCGTAGTCGCCGAACCGGGCATGATTTCCGCCTTCGATGACGATCTCCTGCGTGTCGGCGGGATGGTTCTCCCGACTCTTCTCATAGTTTTCCCGGTCAAGACAGCCGTCCTCGCTTCCGTAGATGCTCAGGAGCCGGACCTCGTCCGGAAGTTTCTTATTGGGATATGAGGCGAAGAGAATGAGACCGGTGATCCTGTCAGGGTGCTTCGCGGCAGCTGAAGACGCCACGACGCCGCCCATGGAATGGCCGGCCAGGTAATAGTTCTGGTATGCATATGCTTCTGTGATTTTGTCGACCGCTCCGGCAGCGGTAAAAGCAAATCGGAAAGGAGCTTTTACCAGGAAGCAGTCCGCCCCGCGCCGCGAAATCCTGTACAGGAGCGGCGCGTAGGCTGTCTCCTCTACTTTGGCGCCGCCGTAGAATATGATGGCAGAGGCTTCTCCGGGGCCGTCAAAAAAGTAACCGGTTTCTGTTTTTTGGATTGTGACGGGGGCGGCATCCACATCACCGGACGAAGCTTGTGCTGTACTTGCGGTGGTGCCGGTGGTGCCGTCTGACGGGGTAGACGGTGGCGGGACTGCGCCGCCTGTCAGATACGCTTTCGCAATGTCCCCCGCTCTGTAATAAGTCTCCAGATATGCCAGGCTCCCCACAACAAGAAACAGCACCGAAAAAGCCGCAGCAAGAAGCGCCTTGCGGCGCCGCGACATATCGCGTCGCTTCGCGATCAGGCCGGCCGCGGCGGTTCCCAGTATGATGCAGACAGCAATTGCGGCTGCAGTTGCGATCATATATTTCATGTGTGCTCTCCTTAGCTGTGAATATGTTGCCTTCGAAGTTGAAATGCCCCCTTCCCCGTGTAAAAGCACGGGGAAATGGGGTTCGTTTCGGTTTACTGCTACGAGTTGGGCTAAGAATCTGTTTTTTGTTCCTCTGTCCCCCATCGGAAAACGAGAAAACGAAATTGAAGATGTTTTTTATCAGTATTGTAAGTATTGTTTCTGGTGAAATGGGGGATTATATCTATCTTTATGCTTATTTGGCCCAATCTGAACAGATGCATCGTGATTTCATCAATTTCCATGGGGGACAGCACTTGTTTTCTCTGCCCCTCAGCCCAATCCGCCAGGGCCATGGGGGACAGCTCACTCTTTCGCTCCCAGCATACGAAATTCTTTCTCCAAGAAGCTTCCCCAGCACCAGCTCAATGCCTGACACTGCCGCTATTCTCTTACCCATTCATAATACTCGCTTTCGCTCGCAAAGAGAATATACTTCCCGTCAACATAGCCCATGTAACCGTTGTCTGTCGTATAACCTTTCATTCCGGCACCTCCGTTTGCTTAATGCCTGTTCCCCAGTTACCCTCTAAAGCGGACATTCGCAATCCGCTTCGCTGCTTGCTCATGAAATCGACACCCATTTGGACGCCGGCGTCTCCCCGCGGGAAATGCAGTCGAGAAGGCCGTAGAGCTGCCGGCGCTTCTGCCTTTCATTCCTGTTTCTGGCAATTTGGTAGTACTTCTTCTCTCTCCTGGTGTTCTGCGGAAGTTTGCGGTAATCATCAGCGATGATCTTCTTGGCTTCATCGTGTTTGATGATGTACTGAATGATACTGCCCGGCGAAGCGGTCGGCTTAACATCCTTCTGATGATGGTATTTCCCGTGCATCATCTCCTCAGTCGACTTTGCGCCATCGAATTTGTTCAGGTGATACAGCCTGTACTGCATGCCCGGCTTCGCGAAAATCTTCCAGAAACCGACATCTGTTCTGATGTACAAAGTGTCGGTATCCGCGGCCAGTGTGAACTGCGCGCCGCACTTTCCTGTGTTCTGCTTGAGGTACCTGCTGTCAATGTGGTGATACCCCCGCATGGTGCTGCAGAACTTGCATGCCCTGTATCCCATGTGAATCGCCTCCGCGCGGCTTACTTCTTCCCGGTTTATGTACCGGATCCGCTTGTCGTACGGGCACCCGCCCAGGTGGAATACTTTGCTTCTCGATGTGGTGCTGAGCATTACCTTCATCATTACTCCTTTCCGCTGTGATGCGCTTTCTGTTTTGTCAGAGGATTCTTGGTCCTTTCGTTGATGATATTCTACATCCGGCGCCACTCACTTCGAGTCCCAAAAAACGCCCTCCAAATCCCCGTGCACGCAATTCTGCGCCCCAGTTTCCGAAAATCCACTTCAAGTCCCCAAAAACGGACTTGAAGCTGTTTCTCCCCACTTTCCTGTGATATAGTGGATTCAGTATATTTAACTTCTTGAACCGCTTCGTGGCCGCAGCCGCACAAAGCGCCGATTTGACTGAGACATATTCGCCCACAGAGAGGGATTAAAGATGAGAAAAGGACCCAATCAGAAACTGAAACTTCTGTATCTTGCCAAAATCCTGTCGGAAGAGACAGACGACCGGCACTCTCTGACTGTGCCGGAGATCATTGCCGCCCTTTCCGCAAGCGGCGTCAATGCGGATCGAAAGACGATTTATCTGGATTTTGACGAATTGCGGAGATTCGGGATGGACATCATCAGCACCCGCGTCGGGCACAATCATTACTACCACCTGGGCAGCAGGGATTTTGAGCTGGCGGAGCTAAAGCTCCTCGTCGACTCCGTCCAGTCCGCCAAGTTCATCACGAACCGGAAGTCCGCCGAGCTGATCCGGAAGCTGTCCGCGCTGGTCAGCAGCCACGAGGCCAAGTATCTGCAGCGCCAGGTCGTCATCTCCGGCCGCGTCAAAACGATGAACGAGAGCATCTACTACAACGTGGACAAACTCCACGAAGCCATCGGCGCCAAAAGCCGCATCCGCTTCAAGTATTATCAGTGGAATGTCAAAAAAGAGCCTGAACTGCGCAAAAACGGCGCCTGGTACTGTGTCAGTCCGTGGGCGCTTCTGTGGGATAATGAGAACTATTATCTTGTCGCTTACGACGCCGAAGACGACAAGATCAAGCATTACCGCGTGGATAAAATGCTGAAGATTTCCCTTACGGGAGACAAGAGGGAAGGAAAAGAGAAATTTGGAGAATTTGATCTCGCCAGATACAGCCGCAGTCTTTTTGGCATGTTTGGCGGGGAGGATGTGAGAGTTACGCTGGAAGCGCGAAATGACATGATCGGCGTTCTGATCGACCGTTTCGGAAAGGATCTTCTGATCACGCAGACGGACGACAGCCACTTCCGGACCGTCGTGGAAGTCGCGGTCAGCAGGCAGTTTCTGGGGTGGGTCATGGCGCTCGGGGACGGCGTGCGGATCCTCGGGCCGCAGTCCGTTCTGGAACAGATGCGGGCAGAGATCCGGCGGCTCGCCGGGCAGTATGAGGCGGGGCTTCCGCATTAAGCGTCGCCTCACGGCACATTGACATCCCCACATCAATCCACCCCGGGACGCGCCAACGCGTCGCCCCGGGGCGCACCCATCATTTCACTTCAGCTTTTCAGAAATCGCCTCCACGACCGACGCATCCAGCGTGAGCACATTTTCGGAGAAGATCGTCTTGACAAGCCAGATCAGGAACACGAAGACCAGGATCGGGATCACGCACGCCGTCACGATCATGACTGCCAGGGATTCGAGGAGGTTGTCGATAAAGGACGTGACCCTGTCGATCGTCTCGGATGTGATCGACGTGATCTCGCTGAAGATTCCGCCGTCCTCTTCGCCCTCGATCGAGAGGTCGTTGTATTCCTCGATGGTCTCGTTCACCTTTTCAGCCTGCGTCTGGTAGACCATGTCGGAGAGCCACACGCTCGCCGGCACGATCAGGAAAATGACGATCCCTACGAGGGCGATTTTGCCTGCCGTTCTGGACAGGTTCCTCTTCCCTGTCAAAACAGTGACCCCAAGGAGGATACACGCCACCGGGAGGAGAAACCCAAAGGTGATGTAGCCGGACAGGCTGATCAGGAATTTCTCAAGATAGAGGGAACTGAGTACCAGCAGGAAATATTTGGCCAGTTCCGCGAGCTGCCCTGCAATAGGCGTGCAGACGTCCCCCGGAAGGAGGGACAGGGTCGCCGAAGTCGCGGCCGCGCCGCCGGACAGTTTCATGACAGAAGAAATCTTCTCTTCCGTCTTCTCGATGGAGTGGCTGTGGTTGGCGGGATCTGCGGCCATCGGCGCGATCCTGGTTGCGGAAATAACAGCCAAAAGCACCAAAAGAGCGAAAACCATTGCTTTTTTCGGATTCATTTCGGGTTCCTCCGTCACTGAAAGTTGATTGTATATTTTGACATATTGGGGAGATTGAGGATGAACTGGCGCACGAGGTTCCGCGCCTGCTCGTCCGACCGCTCGAGAATGCCGTTCTGAACGGCCTTGTCCCTGGCCGCGTTCTCAAACTCGGCGAGGGAAATGTTGTAATCCTCGAGCTTGAGGGGGTTCCAGATCGACTCCTTTTCGGAATAGATCTTGAACGTGTCCCTGTCGATCGTGACGGCCCGGATTTCCGACGGAGGCATCACGATGGTTATGGTGTTCGCGCCGTCGTCCTTCGTGACCTTGATCTTGTCAAAATCCACCCCCGCGAGGACCTTGCCGTCATAGCTGTAGGTAAACTCCGACAGCGTTGTGATGAACTTCAGGTAGGTCTTCTCCTTGGAATACTTCTCCAGCTGTGTGAAGTAGTACTCCTGCGTGATCAGGACGCCCATGTTGGCCAGGCCGTCCTGAATTGTTTCGGTATTGACGGAGATGATGACGCTGTCCTTCTTCTCTTTCTCGGTTTTCATCGTCACGGTCTCGGCCGCCTCCGACTGCTCCTGCCCCCTTCTGACGGCATGGTCGATCAAAAGCACCGCGGCCAGCGCCAGTGCGAGCACGGTGATTCCGAGATATATCTGATTCTTGTGCTTTTTAAACTCGTTCATAGTGATTCACCTCCATGACGTGTCATCTTCACAAAAATTTCTTCACGGTCCTCATGACTTTCTTTACGGTCCTGAGGTCCTTCATTGCCTTGCCGCGCTCCAGCGAATGGTTCGCCTTCTTCGTCAGATACAGCGGCACATTCCTTTCTTCACAGATCCGGATAATCTCCTCTGTCGCAGCCCACGGGTCGCCTGTCCCGTGAAAGGCGATCACGCGCGCGCCGCAGCTGTCGCCGGCCGCCACCGGAAATCGGAACGTCTCCACCAACGGCGTGAAGAGCACCTGCCTCGCGTCGATGCCGTGTTCCGCCGCATACGACAGCGCCACGACGGTTCCCACACTCTTCGAGAAGAACACCACGTCCCCGTACGCCGCCCAGTCCACGCCGCGAAGGATTTCCTCCGCCTGCTCCCGCGCACTGAC